>DITX01000027.1:2844-3952 GCA_002422225.1 Gammaproteobacteria bacterium UBA6173 | reverse complement strand
CCGGTCCCGGCACTTGCGCATAAACCAAACCCGCCAACGCCAGCAAGCCAACAGACAGCAGCACCCGTCGCCAGAGCTTGCTCAGCGCGGGGGCTTTTTGTGCATGATGTCTGCGTCGGGCGGCTTTATGCACCTTGCGACCGGGGGCAGCTATGGGTGAGTCAAGGTTTATTGCCATTGTTCCAGGTTTTAAGTCTCTCGGGCTTGCTATCGTGGTATCCGATAATATTTATTGTTTATTAACTACTTGCGCATTGTATCCAATCACCGCGCTCTAAGCAGGTCAATCGGGGACTGCCACGGCTTTTATTCCCTAAATAGACCCGACCTTACTCTTTAACTGATTGCAAATTGTGGCCACCGAACACAGAATACCGAAGCACGGCCCCCTAACCCATTGAGGCTAATCATGGAAACGGAATACAAAATCATACAAGCCACCACGCCACATTTTGCCAACAACCAGAACCTGAACCGCGTGATGGCGGAAGAATCTCAGGCTGGCTGGTCTCTGGTCGAAAAATTCGACAATTATAAAATCCGTGTGCAGCGCAGTATCAGCCATCGTGACTCTGACGCGGGACGCGCTATCGACCCGTATCGTACCCAGGTCGGCCCAAGTAACGTTCTGACTTACAGTGCCGCCGCCGCCGTTACCCTAGCGATTGTTTACATGATATTCCGTGCAGTCGGCGCCTTACCGTAAACCGGCTCATTTGCATCTTAGGCCGGACCGCTCATGCTCAGCCCTCAGCCGCGCAGTTCAGAAACTGGTTCTGACCTGCACGGTTCTGCTCACCTCACCACAGATGCCCTGGCTGCTGATGGTGTAGTACTCCGTTCCGCTGACATCTGCATCGATATTACAACTGACTTCTGCGCGACAATTCGCCAAACCATCCACTGCAAAATTGTAAACGCGTGGGCTGGCAACATTGTTCGGGCAGATTGCGTCCACGTTGTACAAGGGAAACTCATTCGGCGGAAACAAGGCATTCATGCCAAAGCCTGCACCAGACTCAGCCGCATAAAAGGCCCTGGTCAGTTGTGTTTCCTCCTCAAAGGTATCCGAGTTTTGTGACACCAACCAATTAATTGCCGCCGCGAT
>DITX01000027.1:0-2749 GCA_002422225.1 Gammaproteobacteria bacterium UBA6173 | reverse complement strand
TAGACTCCGTAAAATTCAATTCCATCGATACAATCGCGTTTCGCCTGAGCGTGGGCGCCATCAATGCAAAAGCCGTCAAGCCAGAATTATCCAGTCGATCACTGATCAATACCCGATCTGGCAAGGCCGAAGGCAGCCTGCGGCTGGGCAAGGGACTTGCGACATCACAAGAATTTGTCGCAGGGGTGCACTGCGTCAGCTCTACACCATAGTTGGCGTAGCGGTACAAGAGATTACCCACTACACAAAAACTGACGGGATCCTGCGCGATGTAGATGCGGTCAACGGGTGAGCGCCGGGGAAAGCGATGGCTGGCATCCAATGTAATGGTCACAATGCCGTCTGCCCCGCCGGTATCCACAATACTGTCCAGCGGCGCCATTGGCGAGCGGTTATCCAGATCATACAATTTGGCGGTATTGATGGGATAAATCACCGCGTACTCGTCCGCCCCACTGCTGAGTAGCAATGATGGATTAAAATCGATAGAGGTAATGGACGCACCCCCAGTGCCGGTGAATGGCGCGCTCAGATAATTGCTGGCCCCCAGAAACGGGATAAATTCCATACACTGATCACCGTTCGGCTGTGCCGCAGTAACACGGATACTGTTAGGCACGGCGTTGTGCAACTCCATGGCAATACGATCAACCACCACCCGCCCGGAGCTGGACAGTTTGTTGCGGTTGCCACTACTGACAAAACCGTTTACGGCATCGCCGATGTAACTAATGACACCCACGGCAATGATGCTGGAGATCAGGATGGCAACAACCATCTCAATCAAGGTAAATCCAGTCATGTCAGGGCGCGTTCGCTTTTGCATCAGAAATTTGCCTTATACACGTCATAGACCCAACCTTCTCGGCGATTCAGATGGGTAACTGTCACTCGAATATGTTTGGCATCATCCTCATCATCCAGATCGTTCAGTGCAGTGGTCAACAGTTCTTCAGGTTCGCCAACACCTTGCTGCATATAACGCACACTGACTTGAACACGAAAATTACCGTATCCGTTACGGTCGTTGCCTTCCGCATCCTGTAGAGGAGTTGTCCGCCCAAAACCTTCATCCAGACCATGGTAATCATCCACATCGTCATAGTCTTTGCGGCATTCGCGGTTATTGGAGACGCCACAGGTGCCCCCCAGGTCCGGCCCAAAAGCTACCTCATCAGTGCAGTTTGTGCGGCATGGAGGTATCCCCCTTGCGGATGAGTGTTCGTCAAAACGCCGCGACAGAATTTCATCCAGATAACTTTGTGCCAAAGCCACCGCACGTGTCTCCAGCATGACATCGGCGCTGCGCGAGATACCACCTGAAATCGCCGCGGTCACACCAATCAGTGCAATCGACAGAATCACGATCACCGCGATCAGCTCAATTAATGTAACTCCGCGCTGGGCTTTTTTCACGGCAGGCAGTCCCCCACATAGGCAAACCCTGAGGGAGACCAACAGACAGACATGGCCGGGCTATCATTAATACACAAACGTACTGCCGTCGTAATTGCTTGCGGGAAACCGGGCGAACCCGTGACACCGCCGGTGATCAGATCACCCAGCGAGTCATAATTCAGCACCAGCGGCGCGGCATTGGTCACCGCAAACCCACCCGCCGTCACGCTGCAACTGTCCAGTTCATTGACATCAGCACGCATGTTTACAGTCGCCAGATCCATACGGCTGATCTGCACCTGCCCCGCGCCATCATCCAGGCGGACTTCAATTAAATCGTCCACGGGCTGAATAGTGAGCGTAACGTCATTGCGCCCGATAGCTTTTTGTTGAGCAGAGCGAGCCAATGACACCACCTGATCGCGAGTAATCGCTGGGTTGTAGGAGTCACTGCGCAGGAATCTGGACATGGCAACAGACGAAATAATGCCCAGCAGTACGATGGCAATAATCAGTTCCACGATCGAAAAACCCTGATTGCGCCTTGCTGTCATGAATTTACCTTGAGCCGAGAGTCATGCTGGAGGTTAGTAGCATGTATGCGTATGCAAAGCATGGTACGTCAAAAAGCATCAAGCCGGAAACGCTAGGCGAATCCGGCTTGATGTGTAGTTCATGAGTCTCTCAGCTCTGCCGGTTTGGGGTTACCGAGAGATATCATAAAGTTTTAGTCTTGGAGGTAGGTGATTGCGACGTCAGTGATCACACCGCGACGAATCTGGCCAGTCGTTGAGTAGGTGAAGAACGGCAGGTTTTGACCTGCAGTGTCTGCAACAGTCGCATCACCAAACTGACCTGTGTAGACATACATGCAGGTTGGTGGTATCGCAGCGGCTGCTGGAGATACTACCGCTGCCTTACCAGGAAACAGCGCAACTTTAAAATCCACCGCTGTAGTTTTGTCCAGTGATGCGAACTTTGTAAAGCCAGCGCCGGTTGTGGCCAGATCTGCTTCTACAAGGCTTACGTTAGTGCTAGAGCCAGTCAGGTCGCTGTCTGCCAATGCAATAGTTGGACGGCCTGACTGCAGCGTATCGTTGAATATTTCCAAGCAAGATGCAAAACCTGCGGTCAGGTTGGCAGCAGTCAGTGGCAGGTCGGCGTCATCAGATGATCCAATCAGCGGATACCCACGAGCAACGTCGAACGCTAATGCTGCGTTATCCAGCGTTACTGATGTTGGTTGACCAGTTGCGATGAACTGAGCGCGGTACATGGCCGCGCCAGTTGTGAATCCACCCACCACGCCGTCAAACGCCGCGTCATGGGCTTCATCAGTCACGTCAATAAA
>DITX01000153.1:1924-6590 GCA_002422225.1 Gammaproteobacteria bacterium UBA6173 | reverse complement strand
CCAGCTTTTTTGCGGGCAGCTGTCCGGACGCCGCCAGAATACTGAGTGCGATGGCCAGATCATAACGACCGCCACTTTTGGGGATGTCGGCTGGGGCCAGATTGATGGTGATACGACGTGCGGGGAACTCGAGGCCTGCGTTGAGGATGGCACTGCGCACCCGTTCCCGGCTTTCTTTAACCGCAGTTTCAGGCAGACCTACCATATTCAGCGCTGGCAAGCCGTTGGATAAATGCGTTTCTACTGTGACCAATGGCGCATCAACGCCCTGATTCGCGCGGGTATAAACGATAGCAAGCGACATGCTGTTCTCCTCCATGAGAATGATCTGTCTGCATCACATCCTGTGATGGTTTTCTACTCAACAAGTTGGCGGATACTGTCTACCGGTATAAAAAGTTTTAATGGGTTTGACGGCAGCGGAATGTATCCGAACTGCTTATAAAAATCTGCTGCGCGCTCAATTACAACATCCATGTCTTTGACTCGGTAAAAACGCTCAAGTTACTGGCACGGCCTTATTTTTTGAGAATGCCTGTACCATCCTTTTGTTGGGTTTAGGTGGATTTTCAAGGGCATCCAGAAATACTTGTGCATCCTCCGATGTTAAAGTCACTGACTCATGCTCCTTGATGACGCGATCTGCCGCGCTCACAGCCTGATTTATGACAAATTCCGAGATGTTTTTATTGAGGTAAGCCGCCGCGCGTTCGATCTTCAGTTTTGACGTGCTGTCCAATCGTATGTGCATACGCTCCTGCTTTAATGTATCTGCTGATGCCATCAACGATCCTCTTTAGTCTACCTTCAACAGACAAAGTGTACGCCTGCTGTGCGCACGCATCAACGCACTTACTAAGGAGAATTTCATATTTAATACCACGACAGGAATGTTATAGCGCAAATCAGAACACTTCGCGCGCCAACGTGGATTCAAAACCACGCTCGCGTTCAATCTCCAGAAGTACCAGCAGATCGTCGTAATTGATAGGACGGCTGAAGTAGTAGCCTTGTACCTGATCACACAAATGTTCGCGCAGAAAATCAACCTGGCCAATGGTTTCAGCACCTTCAGCAATGACCTTCATATTCAGGCTGTGCGCCAGATTGATGATGGCTTTCACGATGGTGGCATCATCCAGATTGCTCTGCACGTTGCTGACAAAAGATCGGTCAATTTTTAACGCGGAAATCGGTAGGCGCTGAATGTGAGCAAACGAGGAATAGCCGGTACCAAAGTCATCCAGCGATATGGCAATGCCCAGATCACTGAGCTCGCGCAGGCTCTGATCAACTGCACTGCCTTCAATCATCATGGTGGTTTCAGTCAGTTCAAACTCTAGGCGCCCAGGGCTGATGCCATGTTTCTTGATGATATTGGCGACAGTACGCACGAAGTTTTTGTCCTGAAACTGCTTAAACGCCACGTTCACAGCAATTTGCACATGATCGTGGCCCTTGGAGGACAGTTCATTCAGCTGCTTACACGCGGAGTGGATAATCCAGTAACCCAGCGGAACGATCAGGCCACTTTCTTCAGCCACACGAATAAACGCGCCGGGCGGCAACAAACCCCGCACAGGGTGCTGCCAGCGCAGCAGCGCTTCAACACCCACAATTTTGTTACGGCTGATATCAATACGCGGCTGGAAGTGCAGAACAAAATCTTCTTTACGCAGGCTGCGACGAATTTCCGATTCCAGTTTAAGTTCTTTCTGGGCGTCATCGGTCATGTCATAGGTGTAACGCTGCCAGGTGTTGCCACGCTCCTGTTTGGCCACACGCATTGCCATATCTGCTTGCCCAAACAGATTATCAACACTGATCTCACCATCTTCTTTAATAGCGAGCCCAAGGCTCACGTTCATTTTAACGGCATTGCGACCCAGCAAAAACGGCTTGGCCATCGCTGCCAGCACAGCCTCACAGCGCAGAACTGCCTCGGTCTCAACTGAGCCGGCGGTATTCTGGAAGATGACGGCAAATTCGTTACCACCCACACGCGCAAGACGCTGGTGAGGCAACAAGCATGACTGCAGTCTTTCTGCAATCAGTTGAATCAATGCGTCCCCAGCTCCTTGACCATACGACACGTTGACCTTTTTAAATTGGTCGACATCAATCAGCAATAAGGCTACCGACGCTGTCTCGGTGCGCTGCGCCAACACCGTGGCAAGTTGTTCCCTCAAATGCTGGCGATTGCTTAAGCCCGTCAGCGGATCTGGCAAGCGCGCGGGCTGTTGCAGCACAGGCTGTCTGCGGGCGCCAAAGTGTAAGAGCACGCTGCGCATGATATGCACACTCAAGCCATCGCGCGGCAATACTTCAAAGTCGCGGGGAGGGTCTTGACTGAAAGAATTGTCGTCGGTCTGCAAGGTCTTATCTGTCAGTACAACCAAGGGAAGGTTGACTTGTTGACGGCTAAGTTCTATGAGCAAGCGGGCTGCGATTTGCACATCGGAAATCTGTCCCCAAAGCATCAGCTGGTAACGCGCAAGATTGCGGGTCGCCAAGGCTTTTGGATCTGCAGGGCACGATTCCAGCTCGCTAGGTATATCCGGAATGCCTTGTAGCAAGCGGTTTACCTGACTGAAATCCGAATCCTGCTCGGAGATTAACAATACTCGCACTACACCGCTCCATGGGGGGCTTTATGTACTCTATCGTACCTATAATTCAGCTTGGCGGAATACCACACAATCAGGTATCGGCCTTCACCTCATAAACTTCAGGTGATCCAGTTCACAAATTCAGCATTTAGTTGCCAGGCATCGTCTTGGGGTATACTCCCCGGCTTGCTGAAATCGCCCTGCTCAGGATCCATCGTCTCTGTGAACAAACTCAACCCCCGTCAAAACGAGGCTGTTCGTTACATCAGCTCACCACTGCTGGTCCTTGCGGGTGCCGGCAGCGGCAAGACAAGCGTTATAACACAAAAAATTTCTTGGCTAATAAATGAATGTGGCATCGCCGCACACAAAATTGTGGCTGTGACATTCACCAATAAAGCCGCCCGCGAGATGAAAGAGCGTGTCGGTCGCCTGCTCAAAGAACAAAATACCTCTCGGGAACGCGGGCGAGGACTGACCATCGCGACTTTTCATCATCTCGGTTTGACCATCATTCGCCATGAGCTTAAACATATCGGCATCAAAAGCGGTTTCTCGATTTTTGATAGCCAAGATGCACTCGCCTTGATCAAGAGTCTGATGATCAAGGCAGAAAACAGTAATGACGAGCAGCTACGCTGGTTGCAGAATCAAATTTCAGACTGGAAAAATGATCTGTTATTGCCCGCGCAAGCTATGGACAAAGCCGAGGATGAGCAGACCTTGCTGGCGGCCCGTGTTTATGAGGAATACCAGCGACATCTGCGCGCCTTTAATGCGGTAGATTTTGATGACTTGATTCTGCTCCCAGTACTGTTGTTTCAACAGCAGCCCGCCGTGTTAGAACGCTGGCAAAATCGTGTGCACTATCTGCTCGTTGACGAGTATCAAGACACCAATACCAGCCAATATCTGCTAGTTAAACTGCTGGTCGGCCCGCGCAATGGCTTGACGGTGGTGGGTGATGATGACCAGTCGATTTATGCGTGGCGCGGCGCGCGACCTGAGAACATGTTGCAGTTGCAACACGACTATCCGTCTTTAAAAGTGATAAAACTGGAGCAGAATTATCGCTCCAGCAACATCATTTTGCAGGCAGCCAACACATTGATTGCGAACAATCCACACCTGTACGAAAAGAGTTTATGGAGCGAGCTCGGCTTGGGAGAACCTATGCGGGTGCTGGCTATGCCGGATCAGGAGGCGGAAGTCGAGCGGATCGCCATGGAGATTCTTAGTCTTTGTGTGCAGAAGCAGCTCAAATTTGGCGATTTTGCCATTCTGTACCGCGGCAACCATCAAGCGCGGCTGCTGGAAATCAAATTACAGTCACATCAAATTCCGTATCAGCTCAGCGGCGGCACCTCGTTTTTTTCGCGCGCAGAAATCAAAGACATCATGGCCTACCTGCGGTTGCTGATTAATCCTGATGATGACAATGCCTTCCTGCGCGTAATTAACACCCCGCGGCGCAAAATTGGGCCTTCCATTCTTGAAGGTCTCGGCAGTTATGCCACCGAGCGCGGCATCAGCCTGCTATCGGCTTGCCATGAAATGGGTCTGGAACAATTTTTGGGTAGCACACAGGTTGAAAAGCTACGCCGTTTCAGCCATTGGATCAGCGCTGTTGCACAAAAATGTCAGCAAGATGATCCGGTACGCAGTATCCGCGAAATGATCAACGACATGGATTATGAAGGCTGGTTGCACCAGACCAGCAATACACCTAACGCCGCTGAGCGCGCCATGGCGAATGTCCATGTGCTGGTAGAGTCACTCGCGCGCAGTTTACAAAAAAATGAAGAAAACGAAGACGGCGCTGATCCGGCGATTAACCCCGTGGAAGCCGCCATCAACAAACTGATTCTGCGCGACATGCTTGAACGTCAGGAAGAGGACGCCATCGACAATCAGGTACAGCTGATGACATTGCATGCTGCCAAAGGCCTGGAGTTCCCTTGGGTATTTATCATGGGCATGGAAGAAGACCTGCTGCCACACCGCAACAGCATTGATACCGATAATATCGAAGAGGAGCGCCGCCTTGCCTATGTGGG
>DITX01000153.1:0-1839 GCA_002422225.1 Gammaproteobacteria bacterium UBA6173 | reverse complement strand
AGGTAGCTTATTCCTTGATAGATTCATCCAGAATGTACTGAACCATCGCCTTCAGATCATCATCTGAACAGGTGAAGCACATACCTTTAGGTGGCATAATATTGTTAAAGCCACTGATGGTGTGCTCAACCAACACGTCAAAACCTTTTTCAAGACGAGCTGACCAGTCTGCTGAATTACCAAAACGTGGTGCACCGGCAGCGCCACTGTTGTGGCATGCGCCACAGCTTTGTGTATAGGTACGTGCTGGGTCAAAGCCTTCGGTCAGCTGCGCCAGTGTCAGCGTCTGGCCGGCTGACGCTGAACCACTTGCCAATACGGATGCCAAGACCAAGCCAGACAATGCAATACCGGTTTTTACGACGTTCTTTACTTTCATGTTTATCTCCTTTCTATTGGCTAATATGGGCGCCCAAAGTTTTGATACACAAAGGACTGCTCGTTAATACAACTTATTCAGGTGGTAGTATCTGCAGAGCAACATTAACCGCAGATGAATACCCAACAATTTACTGGGCGCTGGCGCCGGACAGGTACTGCACTACTTCACCAATTTGTTCATCGGTACAGGTTGCACACATACCGCGTGGCGGCATGGCATTGATACCAGTAATGGCATTATTGATGATGGTCGCAAGACCAGCTTCCGCCACGCGTGCAGTCCAATGCGCGGCATCGTCACGTCGTGGAGCGTTCGCCATGCCAGTATTGTGACACATAGCGCAGTATTGCTCGTAAGTGCCTTGCGCACTGAACGCCGCAGTTGCAGCTTGAGCCATCGCAGGTGCGGCTGCTCCACCACCGTTTGCACAAGACTCACCCGCCAGACAAACACTGCCGACTGGCGTCAGACGCTCGGCAATCTGCTGATCACGAACGGATTGTGCCAGTGCGGCACCGGCAACACTTAAACCTACAATCATCAGGCCAATCTTGATCACGCGGGACTGCATACCCTTACTTAACATTTTCACGGTTAACTCCTAAGCTGACGGGACAACAAGCGGACTGGAATACTCTACTCTGGCCTGAGAGGGTCAGACAGTGTTAATAGACCACTGTTCAAGTGGCTTTGTTACAGCGCCGCATTATAAACAAATAAGCTGACGTAAGGTAAGGGGCAAAGGCCGGGCTTCCGGGGACGGAGGCATGCTCTCAAGTCATCCGGTCATATCACTACGCTGTATGTCACGCGCATGATGCAGGATCCGAACAATGATTAAACCGTCACTGCTTGGAATATAAAATAGTAAGTATGGTGTTGAGCTAGGCCAACTTCGCAATTTTGCACGCAACTCTAGGAATCTCTCAATCGTCGTCCTTGCAATTTGATCTCTGCCATACTAACAGACGCTACGCGGCCGGCATTTACATCGTCCATGCCGGTATCGATGTCTGCTCTCAGTGCGTTCAACTGCGCTTGCTGCACCACATGATAAGCCTCAAGTAACCTGAGTGCTTCCCGGATAACTTCGCTCGCCGAGCAGTATAGGCCAGAAGCGACATGCTCACGGACTTGAGCCTCTATTTCCTTTGGTAGAGATACGTTAAAACTCATAGCGCCTCCTCTGTGTGCTGAAATGATAGATTGCCTCTGTTGAAGGCGGATTACAAGGCCAGTACCCTGCTTGCTCTTTTGCTGGCTGAAGGTCTTCTAAAAAGTCAACTCAATGGTATTACTCATATATTCCGATAAAAGGTTAAGTATTATCCGGCCGTACTATGTAAATCACCGCAATGCGCATAATGCCACGTCGGGCGCTTTATCCAATATTTTTAGCAGTGCTTTAGCGGCACCCGTTGGCGAACGTTTGCCTTGCTCCCAATTACGTATCGTCT
>DITX01000070.1 GCA_002422225.1 Gammaproteobacteria bacterium UBA6173 | reverse complement strand
ATGTTCGCGCACACCCTTGATGATGACACCGTCAACAAACGCGCAGGCTGGGGCATTTTTTAAACGCAGCTTTATTCCTCTGGTGCGCTGTACGATCTCTATGCTGAAATCGGGGTAGCGACTATAGACCTCGTCGGCACTATCAAACGAGTCATCGCAATTCAGAATTGCAAGGGCGCAACGTCTGAACAGCTCATAGACTTCGCCATGACCAATTTCCCGCAAACGTTCCACTTCAATTTGTGACAGTAATTCCATGCTGCCACTTGGGCTGATGGATGCATCGACAACTGGTGCATGACAACTAGACATTGATTCGGACATTAGCACTACCCTTTTTACTGAATCCTTCAAGAGGATTTGATGTATCCTGAGTCTGATTCCGCTACAATCGCCGCCTTCAGCGCAGGAGAACGCTTATGAGCACGGAAAACCAATTCCCCGCCACCCTTGGGGAGAACGAAGAAGCCAATTATGAACTGTTTATTGATCAAGTTCAGCAAACAGGTCTGGTATGGGGATTATACGGTGACGATGGCTGGGCAATCTGCCCGTCTGTCGAATTTGAAGACACTGAGGTATTTCCATTCTGGTCAGATGAACGTTATGCCGCAGCGCTTTGTACCGACGAGTGGAAAACCTACGCGCCACGCTCCATCACCCTTGAAGACTTTATGAGCGAGTGGTTGCCAGGCATACATGAAGACAATGCAATGGTCGGTCCAAACTGGGATCTAGAAATGAGCGGCCTTGAGTTGGAACCTGCCGACGTGGCTCAAATGCTGTCACCTGAAACCAACGACTGATCACCTGCTTTATCTGCTCAATCAAGGCAGTTCCGCCAGTAACATGCTCTTTCTGACTCGAAAGTACCGCGATGGATACACCAGTATTTGTTGAACCCAAGCTGCTTTCCTGCTCAGACCCACCAGGATATGAACAGGCAAGCATGGAACTTAAACAAATTGCGAGCGGCAGCAATTGATGATGCGTAAGAAAGACCTCTTGTAACGTTATTGCGGTTGTCTAACGAGCGCCATGTAATTTGAACGGTAACATGAATTTATTCAGAGGCAGACGCCTCTAACATAAAACAATTCGAATAGATGACAACACTCTGTCCCAAGCATTTTCCAAAACGCTGTCCTATTATGATTCGTAGTTGTGCACACTGCTTTAAAAATGGGCACTGAGCGCTCATCTGCAGTAGATCAACCCCCCTACAAATTGCACTATCTAACTGTAATTATTCATGTTTTAACTTATGGCACAATCATTGCTTTGATGTAATTGTCTTTGGATGTAGACAGTTGGACTTCCCAGGATGGGATTAACCAAATTTGATCATCAAACTTTTTGAGGTGAACCTATGAAAGCATTAACACTGAAAGTTGCTGTACTGGCTGGTCTGGTTGGTAGCTCACTGATTTCTATTGGTACAAGCGCTGACACAACAGAATTGTACAAAAGCAGCAAAGAATTGCGCGCGGTCGAAACACCAATTCCTGAATATCCACGTCGTGCTGAATTGTCTGGCGTTGAAGGTTATACCGTTGTTGAATTTACTGTAATGCCTGATGGCACCGTTTCCGAACCAGCTATTGCAGAGTCAAGCTACCGCGCATTCAGCCGTGCAGCGCTGGCAGCAATTGGTGACTGGAAATTTGAACCTGTCATCGCTGACGCTGGTGAAGCAGCACCAGTTCGAACCAGCATGAAGTTCAGTTTTGTTGGATCGGAATAATATTGTTGTGATCAGAAAGACACTGTTGCTGTTTTGACTAATTGGTCAGCACCCGTATTCAGCAACAGATGATAAGTAATCAAAATTTGCAAGCAATCGCAAAATTTTGAGTAAGTAACTACAAGTAACAACGGGATTTAAAATGAAAATAAACAAGAATACTGCAATAAAACAGGCCGGTAATCATCACATGATACCGGCCTATCTTTATCTCATATATCTGCAAAAACAGATACAGGTGTAACTCTTTAATCACATCAAAGAATCCACCATTAAATAATGGCGGAGAGAGAGGGATTCGAACCCTCGATAGGGTATTAACCTATACGCCCTTAGCAGGGGCGCGCCTTCAGCCACTCGGCCATCTCTCCAAAATCGGGCGCAATCATAGCACAACTTCTAAAGAATGGCAGAGCTGATATCTACAATTTTACATATTACCTTGATTGTCGTCTCCCTCAGAGCCACCACGCTCCTTTTGGATACGTTGATAAATCTCTTCCCGATGCACTGCAACATCTTTTGGAGCATTGACTCCAATTCGAACCTGATTTCCTTTTACACCAAGTACTGTCACCGTCACATCATCGCCCACCATTAGTGTTTCACCAATTCGGCGCGTTAAAATTAACATGATGTCTCTCCTTTCCCATTCATGATATCCATGCAACGTTCCTTTCAGCTTCCTGAAAAGTATTCACGGAGTTACGTAAGTTCTGCTGATATCCTTGTTAGTCCGGTCTATTGAAGAAGACCGGGCAATTCACTTTTTGCAGTCATTTGCCCAAAACAAACGTCCGCGCGGCTATGCGCCACTTTCCAGGCCGCAGGCTGCACCTTCAAACAGATGCTGCCAACGCCTCTTCCCCCAACCCGAAGGCAGCGTGCAGAGATCGCACCGCCAATTCCAGATATTTTTCATCGATCACAACGGATATCTTGATTTCCGATGTTGTAATTATTTGTATGTTTATAGCTTCCTCAGCCAGCGTCTTGAACATCAAGCTCGCAATACCTGCGTGGGAGCGCATCCCTACGCCTACCAAAGACACCTTGGCTATTTTTTTATCGACACTTACGCCCGCTGCGCCGATGCTGCCAGCAACACCCTCAACAATTTCCCGCGCCTGCTCCAGATCCTGACGCTTTACCGTGAAGGTAATATCAGTGCTATTGCCAGCTGCCGCGTTTTGAACAATCACATCAACATCAATGCCGGCATCACCCACAGCGCCCAATACCGTGTAGGCCACTCCTGGTACATCAGGCACACCAGATACAGTGACTTTTGCCTCATCACGGGTAAATGCTATTCCTGCTATAACAGGCGCTTCCATTTCTCTATTTTCCTCGAGGCTGATCAACGTCCCAGGATCATCTTCAAAACTTGATAAAACCCGTAATGGCACCTTGTACTTGCCTGCAAACTCTACGGATCGAATCTGCAACACTTTTGCGCCAAGGCTCGCCAGTTCCAGCATTTCCTCAAACGTAATAGTACGTAACAACCTTGCATCATCTACAACACGCGGATCTGTTGTATATACGCCTTTTACATCGGTATAGATCTGACATTCATCAGCTTTCAGCGCTGCCGCAAGTGCAACCGCCGACGTATCTGACCCACCTCGCCCTAGCGTCGTGATGTTGCCATGCTCATCAACGCCCTGAAACCCTGCCACCACCACGACCGAACCGTTCGCCAGCTCCGCTCTGATGCGTTTGTCGTCGATCTGTCGGATGCGGGCACGAGTG
Organism: Gammaproteobacteria bacterium UBA6173; assembly: GCA_002422225.1. GTDB lineage: Bacteria > Pseudomonadota > Gammaproteobacteria > Pseudomonadales > Pseudohongiellaceae > Pseudohongiella. Next base: position 8,820 of record DITX01000070.1, on the reverse strand, counting down.
TATGCCGCGTCCGTTAAAATCTGTACCTGCGAACCCGTCAACGATTTGGCTGAACAGCCTCGTTTATGGAGTGCCATGGTTAACAAAGCCATAGCCACCTGTTCGCCGGTTGACACCAATACGTCAAGTTCCCGGGGCGTTGGTTGAGACTGAATCTGCTCAGCCAACGCAATCAATCGATTGGTTTCGCCACTCATTGCCGACACCACAACAACTAAGTCGTGGTCGCCACTACGCATTGAAATGATACGATCAGCCACCGCTTGTATGCGCTCGACTGAACCCATCGACGTACCGCCAAATTTCAGAACAAAAAGCGCCATAAAAGTCAATTACCCGGATGGGTGCTGATTAAACATAAACCAACGGACTAATGCAATACCAAATGTCAAGAGAACTGCTTCACAAAATCAGCAACTGACGTCAGAGCCGCTTCAAGTCCCTCAACTTGTGTTCCTCCAGCCATCGCCATATCAGGGCGTCCACCGCCTTTACCACCAATTTGCAGGGCAACATGGTTAACTATTTCTCCGGCCTTTAAACGCGCGATCAGATCTTGTGTCACGCCTGCAACCAAGGAAACCTTGCCATCTTCAACAACAGCCAGCACGACAACAGCACTACCCAGTTTGTTTTTGAGTTGATCCACTGTCTCACGTAAGGCTTTGCTACTAAAACCATCTACTCGTTTACTCAATAGCTTGTAGCCATTCATATCGATCGCTTCAGATGCCAGGTCGCTGCCTGCTGCACTGGCGAGTTTCGACTTGATCTGTTCCAAGGACTTCTCAAGATTTTTCTGTTGCATAATCAGTTGTTGTACCCGATCTAATAGTGCATCTTCACTGGTTTTTAACAACTCGCACACAGACCGTAGCACACCTTCCTCGCGCGCCACATGGGCAAGTGCGACCTTGCCGGTAACCGCTTCGATTCGACGCACGCCCGCTGCAATACCGGTCTCTGTAATCAATTTGAACAGCCCGATATCACCCGTTCGTTCCACATGAGTTCCACCACATAACTCTGTAGAAAAATCCCCCATAGAAACAACCCGCACCTGATCGCCGTACTTTTCGCCAAACAAAGCCATCGCTCCGCTCGCCATGGCCTGATCAATAGACATTACCTGCTTAGAGACTTCCAAGTTTAAAAGAATCTGGCTGTTGACCATTTCTTCAATTTTCTTGATTTCCGAGGGACTCATAGACGATGAGTGAGAGAAGTCAAATCGGAGTCTGTCCGCGGTCACTAACGATCCTTTTTGCGACACATGATCACCCAGCACATTGCGTAAAGCAGCGTGTAACAGGTGTGTGGCCGAGTGATTCAGCATCGTTGATCGACGAGTTGACTCATCTACCTGCGCGCTCATGTGGTCTCCCACTTTCACTGAACCTTGTAGCAGTTTACCCTTGTGCAGGACGTACTCGCCCTGTTTTTGTGTATCACTTATGTAAAATTTTGTAACGACAGTGGCAGCTTGCCGAATCTCTAGCACGCCCCTATCGCCAGCCTGACCACCCGATTCACCATAAAATGGGCTGCTATCAAGCAATATGATTGCCTCTGATGCTCCAATTAGAGATTGAACGGATTGCGCATTCTGATAGATAGCCAGCACTTTGCTTTCGTGCTGAAGACGCTCGTAACCTACAAACTCTGTTGCTGCTATCGCGTCAATCTGCAATTTTTCAACTGCATTAAACTGACTGGCTGCACGCGCCTGTTGACGCTGGACATCCATAGCCTTGTCAAACCCATCCATATCCAATGTCAATGAATGCTCGCGGGCAACGTCGGCGGTCAGGTCTACCGGAAACCCATAGGTATCGTAGAGCTTAAAAACAGTTTCGCCCGGGATTACAGCTCCAGAAAGGTTTGATATGGCCAGATCAAGAATCTGCATGCCATTCTCAAGGGTACGAGCAAATTGTTGTTCCTCTTCACGCAACACCTTTTCTACTCGGATTTGCTCTTTGGCCAATGCGGGATATGCCTCGCCCATTTCAACAACCAATGCGGCAACCAGACGATAGAAAAACAGCTCTTTAACGCCAAGCTGGTATCCGTGGCGAACAGCTCGCCGGATAATGCGACGCAAAACATATCCACGTCCCTCGTTTGAGGGAGTTACGCCATCAAGTATCAGAAAGGAGCAAGAACGAATATGGTCAGCAATAACGCGCAGGGAGGTATTGCTAGTGTCCTCAATGCCGGTAATACCGGCAGCTGCGTCAAGCAAATTCTGGAACAGATCAATTTCATAGTTGCTATGGACGTGCTGAAGCACGGCAGCAAGTCTTTCCAAGCCCATGCCTGTATCGACAGACGGCTTTGGCAACGGTACCAGAGTGCCATCTGACTGGCGGTCAAACTGCATAAATACCAGATTCCAGATTTCTATATAGCGATCGCCATCTTCGTCTGGGCTGCCGGGAGGACCGCCTGCTACTGCATCACCGTGATCAAAGAATATTTCTGTACAGGGGCCACACGGCCCAGTGTCACCCATCGCCCAAAAATTGGATTTTTCACCCAGTCTGGTCACCCGATCTGCGGCAACACCAATTTCATTCACCCAAATCTCAGCAGCCTCATCGTCATCGCGGAAAATGGTGACCCAAAGCTTGTCTTTGGGTAGGCCGAGTTCTACGGTTAAAAACTCCCAAGCGTACTGGATAGCATCACGCTTGAAATAATCACCAAAACTGAAGTTACCCAACATTTCAAAGAATGTATGGTGCCGAGCTGTATAACCAACGTTCTCCAGATCGTTATGTTTTCCGCCAGCCCGCACACAGCGCTGCGAACTGGTGGCGCGCTTGTACGATCGCTGTTCTGCACCAAGGAAAAGATCTTTAAACTGCACCATGCCCGCATTAGTAAACAATAGCGTGGGATCATTCGAAGGTACCAACGAACTGCTGGTGACCACTTCGTGGCCTTTTGAATTGAAATAGTCCAGAAATTTCTGGCGGATCTCATTGCTCTTCATCTGGGTTTCCATTAAGTAACAGTCTGATTCGGTTTAAAACGATAGGTCTGATGGTCAAGGGCGCTGATTATACTCTCCAGCCACTTTTATTGAAGTCTGACCAAGTCGTGTGATAAAGAAATGTTTTGATATGTGTGGACTTATTCTTCTGGGGTATCGATTTTTCCGTTACTGGACAGCAGAATAGCAACCGGTCGCGTTTTCGGGAAATGCGATAAAACTATGGTTGCAATAATCAAAAATGGTACGCATAAAAACATGCCAGCGATACCCCAGATCGTGCCCCACAAAGCCAGATTAAAAAGGATAACGACAGGACTAAGGTTCAAGGTTGTCCCCATCAATCTCGGTTCAATAATGTTGCCTATGGTTATTTGTAGAGCACCGATACATACAAGCACCATCAAAAACAGCGAAAAACCATCGCTGGTTGATTGAGCTAGTGCGATGGTAGCGGGGGAAATCGTCGCAATAATAGACCCTACTGTTGGAATAAAATTAAGCAAAAAGATCAATGTGCCCCAGATTTCCGGAAAATCAACACCCAGCACACTCAAAATCAGATAGCTCAAGAGCCCTGTTGCCGTGCTGGTCAAAATTTTAATACTGATATAACGCTGAATGTCAGAGCGGACTTTATCGATTATTTTTTGCACACGCTTTTCTTGCACAGGATCATTCACCAGCGCGGTCAGCTTGGATTTGAAATTACCTTGCTCCCACAATAAGAACAGGGTGTAGATAAAAATGAGGATGCCGTCAGCGGCTACTCCGGTAAACGTCAAAGCCACTGCTGTTAAAAGACTGGAAATATCCAACCAGGAGGACACATTCTGCCAAAGCCCTTCGGCAGGCAAGCTATCTGAAAGTGGAAACCGAGACCAGTACACTTGCAAATTGGCTTCATAAACGCGGGCGACTGTACCAAGATCATTCAGACTGCCGCTGATGAACTGCACAATTATCGACAACACGGCGACCAGTACCAAGATGCCCAGTATTGTGCAAATCGGCCGATACAAGGTGAATCGACCTATTTTGATACCTTGAAACAAACTGGCTAACACATTGATCAAAAACCAGAAAACGACTGCAATAACCAACGGCTGGAAAAGTTGCTGCCCCACTACCAAAAGATAGATAGTCAGTGCGCAAATAGCCGCGACCGCTGCAAATTGCAGCACTTTGCTTTGAGGCTGTCCGACCATCTACGGGAACTCCCTACCCTTGCCACTCTGTTTTATATACCCCAGGCCCAGACCTTTATAAACTTTCAAATGCCTCTATCACAATTGCCGGGGTAAGCAGTTGTGGCAATATGTGAGGCGCCTCATCAGGGTCAGCGGGGTACAAAATATACAAAGGCACACTGGGCCTGTTGAATTCATCAAGCACACGACTGATTTCAGGGTCCTGATTGGTCCAATCGCCTTTCATGTACGTGATGCCATATTCCTTCATGGCGGTTTTTATACGCGCGGTACTGAGTGTAGTTTGCTCATTAGCAAGACAGGTAATACACCAGGCTGCTGTCATGTTGACCAGCACAGGCGTACCCGCTGCTCGCAATTCAGCGACTCGACTCGCGGAGAAAACCTCATACTCTGTTGATGCCTCGTCGTCAGCATTACCCGCGAAACCGCTGTCCCGCGCCTGGAGAACAGGCATTTGCAGGACTGAGAGCGCTGTCAGAACCAGCACCAAACTGACCACGCGATTAAATGTTCGCCAATAAGTTGCGCTTAACGAAGACTTTTGAAGCAACCAAAGCGCCATGGCGAGCAACAAGGCTGCGGAGGCAACCGCTATCATGCCGTTAACACCAGTTTGCATGCCAATTACCCACAACAACCAAAGTGCGGCGGCATACATGGGGAAGGCCATAAATTCCTTGAACGTCACCATCCAGGGGCCGGGTCGTGGCATGTACTTGATCAACGCAGGGCTGAACGTTAACAGCAGGAAGGGTAACGCCATTCCCAAGCCAAGAAACGCAAAGACCAACATGGCAACAACCCAAGATTGCGATAATGCAAAACCGAGCGCGGCGCCCATAAACGGTGCAGTGCAAGGGCTGGCAACAACCGTGGCTAAAACCCCGGTAAAGAACGACGATGAATACCCACCGTTTTGGGTAAGGCTTCCGCCAACGCCCATCAAACGTGTACCAAATTCATAAACACCGGAAAGACTCAGGCCCATCACAAAAAATACAAACACAAGCACGGACACGAACCAAGGCTCTTGCAATTGGAACGCCCAACCTACTGCCTCACCGCCTGCACGCAATAGCAACAGCACTGTCGCCAGAATCAAAAATGCTACAACAACGCCGGCGGTATAAGCCAGGCCATGAGTTCTATATTCTGAAGCACTGGCCCCAATTTTTGATGTAAGACTCATGGCTTTGATGGAAAGCACAGGGAAAACACAAGGCATCAGGTTCAAAATCAAACCGCCAGCCAACGCCGACAACAAGACTACAATCAAACTTTGACCACCTTGCCCTGCCAACTGACCGCCCTGTTGTTCTGATGCAACAGCAGCAATGGCAGCCAAGCCTTGCACGTCTGCCAGATCAGCATTAACCACATAACTCTTTACTGACCCATCAATGGTTTGCACAGCCAGTAAGCCGGCGACATTTGTTAAATCGCTTAACATTCTTCGTGGTTGGCCATGCGTTATCTGAACAACCCCAGGGTACACAGTGACATCCCTGAGCGGACCTGGGTCAAGAATCCTGCGCTGCTCTGGGAAGAACCAGGCTTCAGTAACGTTATCAAAGGCGCGATCATTAGATGTGAACGAAAAACTAATGCGGTCGCCTGCAACGGCAAACAAAGCATCAAGTGTATGATCGGTAATCGGCAAATTTGCTCGTGTCTGCGCAATAGCGTCACCCCAGACCGGATTTAGACGCGCCGCCCCTGACTCGACAGGTAAATCCAGGCTGACGGTTGCATCACCTATCAAGCAGATCTGATCACATACCTGCCACTCAACATGTGCTGATGCCGTAAAACGTTCCGCATCCAAATTTTCTGGCACATCAATCGGAACCAACAGCAATACTTCAGTCTTATAGGAGAACGTAACAAGATCAGTGCCTTGGAATATCAACCACTCCGGAGTTGGCCATTGAATGTCGCCAGCAATTGCACCTTCGGGCAAGGTCCACTGATGGATCATGGTAGCATCACCGCTATCGCCCGGCCATTTTGAATAGGTGTGCCAACCTTCAGTTGGATCCAGCCTGATCGCTGTCCACAGCGTTTTGCCAGGCACAACATTCAGAGTTTCAGAAACCAGCTCAACCTCAATCTCTTCACCATAAAACACATCAGCGTGTGCGCTGATGGTCATCAACAAACCTGACAGCAAAGCGAAGCCCGATTTGACACAATTTTTCAGAATGCGCTGACTTGCATCCAGAATTATGCTGTATGGAAAAATATGATCCTGCATCTGGTCTCCCCATCAACTGGAATATTATGAATTTTCTTAGTTTTCAATTTCTTGATTGCATCGATTGTAGCGCTTTGACACCCCTGATAGCAGCTCATATTGTGATAAAAAGTAACGTTTTACAGAGGCTCATAGTATTCAATCATGAGTTGAAGCTGTTGTTGCCCGCGGTACTCATTGATATCGAGCCGGTACACCAATCTGATTCGAGCAATGTGTCCCAACAACAACTTTTCTGTAGGGACATTAAACATGATGGCATCGATTGCCAGCTTTTGCCCGGGAGGCGACACCACAAACTTGATATGTTTTCCCGCCAGAACCCTGGTAGAAAAACAATCAAATACTCCTTCAAATAGCGGCTCCGGAAAAGCCTGTCCCCAAGGCCCCGCATCACGGATCAACCTCGCTGTTTGAATACAGAGCGCTTCGTTTGGCAATTCTCCATCGGTCAACAGATGTTTTTGGAGCATTGATTCATTAAGGTGGCGCGATACTGCCCGCTCAAATGCACATCGAAATTCATCAAAACGGTCCCGCTCCAGACTCAGCCCCGCGGCCATTGCATGACCACCAAACTTGCTGATAAGACCGGGATTTTGGCTGGCTATTTCATCAAGCACGTCGCGAATATGTAAACCCGCTATTGAACGGGCGGATCCTTTGATTTCAGAGCTTGGTTGTCCGTCAGTCGTTGCATCGGCAAATATAATCGCCGGGCGGTAATACAAGTCCTTCACGCGCGCCGCCACAATACCAACAACCCCCTGGTGCCAGCTGGGATCATACAGACAAAGTCCGCAGGGCAACTGCTCGCCACCTCCCGAAGGCAAAGACAAAAGAGTTTCCTGCATCCCGGCAAGCACTTGCAGTGCTTGGGCCTTCATGTCTGATTCGATACGCTTGCGCTCTTCATTAATGGTGTCGAGTCGCATTGCGAGATGGCGGGCTTGCTCTGGGTCGTCCGCGAGTAAACAGGCAATGCCCAGCGACATATCTTCAAGTCGACCCGCTGCATTCAGCCTTGGACCTACTGTAAAACCCAGGTCTGACGCCACCAGTGTCTCTGGCGCACGACGCCCTACTTCAAGCAAGGCCATAATTCCCGAGCATGCGCGCCCTTGACGGATGCGGCGCAGTCCTTCGCTGACCAGTATGCGGTTATTGTGATCGAGCGGGACAAGATCAGCCACAGTGCCAAGTGCTACAAGATCCAGCAAGTCTGCCAACTTTGGTTCAGGCATTTCTTGGGTATCGAACCAGCCCCGCGAGCGCAGATGTGCCCTGAGGGCCAACATAAGGTAAAACACAACGCCGACACCCGCCAGCGCTTTGCTAGCAAACTTGCACGCAGTTTGATTGGGATTAACAATGGCGTCTGCTGCTGGCAAATCCGCACCAGGCAAGTGATGATCCGTAATTAGTACTTTGATGCCCAGATCTTGTGCGGCCAGCACGCCTTCATGGCTCGAGATACCGTTATCAACAGTTATAATCAAATCGGGTTTGCGTGTATGTGCCATGGCGACAATAGCCGGACTAAGACCATAACCATAGGCAAAGCGATCAGGAACAATATAGTCCAGACTCTGAAATCCCATGGATTTCAGTGCACGTAAAACCAATGCACAACTGGTTGCACCATCAGTATCAAAATCAGACACTACCAGAATTCGGCCCTGCCGCTGCAACACTTCCCACAGCAAAACAACGGCTTGATCGATGCCTCTTAATCCGGAAGGAGGCAGTAAGGCGGATGTTGCCAAGTCCAGTTGTGCGCGCTCGTTAATACTTCGAGCCGCATACAATCTGGCCAACAGTGGATCGATACCAATCAGCCCCGGGGTCTCTGGCACTGAGCGTTGTTGAATCAGCACGTAAGACTACTCCGGGGATGTGAGATCAGAGCTTTGAACGCAGGAAGCGCGTAACCTCATCAACACTGTTGTCGAGGACTTCATAACGTTCTTCATGTTCAAACAGATCTTGCAGATGTGCTGGCAACGCGGGACTTTCAAGGCCAGCACGCGTAACAGCATCTGCAAATTTAACTGGATGCGCCGTTGCCAATGTGATCATAGGCACTGATTTATCCTGATTGCAGACCCGGGCAGCTTCCACGCCAACCGCAGTATGTGGATCAATTAAAAACCCGGTGCGCTTGTATACATCTGCGATAACAGAACACGTCGTTGCATCGTCTACCCCAAGACTTGAAAAGAGTTCACGCGCTTTTTGCCAGCGATCGATATCAAGGTGTAAAGCTTGATTACCCAAGCCAGTGACAAAGGCTGTCACCGCATCCGCATCTCTATCAAACAAATCAAATAGATAGCGCTCAAAGTTACTTGAGA
>DITX01000204.1:8315-9906 GCA_002422225.1 Gammaproteobacteria bacterium UBA6173 | reverse complement strand
ATCCGCCTTTGCACGAATTCCTGCCACAAGACGATGCTGTGCGACGTCAACTGGCAGACAAGCTCGGTTTGCCGCTGGAGTTTGTGATCGACAGAATCAAAGCCTTGCACGAAGAAAACCCGATGCTGGGCTGCCGAGGTTGTCGCCTGGGCATCCTGTATCCAGAAATTACCGAGATGCAGGCGCAAGCAATTTTTGAAGCTGCCGCGCAAGTGATGACTGGCAAAGATCCCATTGATGTGCAACCTGAAATCATGATCCCGCTAGTCGGTTTCAAGGCTGAACTCGCCGACCAACTCGCTATCGTCCGTCGTATGGCAGATGAAGTCATGAAGAAAAAAGGCATCAAGATCAAGTATATGGTTGGCACCATGATTGAAGTACCGCGCGCAGCCATCACCGCAGAAGAAATTGCTGAACAGGCAGAGTTCTTCAGCTTCGGTACCAATGACCTGACCCAAACCACACTCGGCTTAAGCCGCGATGACATGGGGCTGTTTTACGACACCTATCAGCAGAAAGAAATTTATAGCAAGAATCCCTTTGCCAGCCTCGATAAAACCGGCGTTGGCAAACTGATGCAGTTCGCTGTCAACAATGGCCAGAAGACCCGCAAAGATCTGAAGCTGGGCATTTGTGGTGAGCACGCTGGCGACCCTGATTCTATCGACTTCTGTCACAAACTTGGGTTGCATTATGTCAGCTGCTCTCCGCCGCGAGTGCCGATTGCGCGTCTGGCGGCGGCACAAGCGGCGCTGCGTTCTGAGTAAGATCGATTTTTTTTGTAAGCGCTTGGCGAAAGGGCCTGTCCAGAAATGGATGGGCCTTTTTTATTTGCTGGGATTTTTGTTGATCCTCCGCGTAAACGGGGAGGTCATTCATGATCACGCGGTGGTCAGGCAGAACCCGCACCCAGTCAAATCTGCCCACATCCATCAAGCACCAACTTTTAAAGTTTCGTCGACAAAAAGTGGCAAAGGTTGAACTCCCCGTTTATAACAATAAAGCAAAGTCTTTGTTTGCGCGCAGTAAATCTGCGCGCAAACAACACACAGATGTTGCAGGGAACACAGAACATGATCGTTTACAAAACTTCAGCGGGCGAAGGCTACAATCCACTCATCAGTTTTTCACACTGGATAAAATGCCCTCTCTATCTACAACCTATAACACCAGAAAAGATTGGCATCGCCAAAATCAATATCCTACTCTCCTGCGCGCTGATTTCACTTTGCGCATGCTGGATATCTGGCGTGATTTTAGCAAGCAGAACTACACTTATGATTTCTGTAGTTGCCTTTCTTTTGTGGCAAATTGGCATTTGGGCAGTGCAAAAATCCCAACAGTTCGAGATATCAAAGCTGCCCGAGACAAGGGAATTCAAACCAAGCTTGCTCACAATTGAATGGTTCACCCGATTTTTTTCTGCTGCTCTGTATCTATTGTCAGCTCAGACAATTGAACTGCACCCGACTGTGCGATGGGCATTTTCTGCCATGGGTATTGTGTCCGTAGTTATCATGTGTATTCCGCTGGCACAAGGTTCCTACGAGCTACTGACACGCAAACAAGAGAAACATTAAACGAGAAA
>DITX01000204.1:6699-8291 GCA_002422225.1 Gammaproteobacteria bacterium UBA6173 | reverse complement strand
AGAAATTGAACAGGTATCCGGAGGGGATTTTCCCTTCAAAAGCTTTTGGGGTAATGTGGTCTTTGCTGCTGCGTGGGATCTGATTGGCGGACTTGAAGGTATTGGCAATGCTCTCGTGTCGTTTGATAACTATATGACCGACTACACTCTGCAACTGGGTCAAAAGATGCTTTCTGATCCGGCAATATTCAGCTACGCGGATTGACAACTATCGTGGGCAGGTCGAAATTCGGCCTGCTTACTTTTAACAATAAAAATCGAACGAAACAGGCAGCAACGATATGCTTAAAAATTTCTCCTCTGCCCTGATCACTGCAATTATTATCCTTGCGTTACAGTACATTTACATCGGTCCTGAGAAAATGGAGCTCGCAAAACTTATTTTTATGACTGTGTGCACTTTCTTGCTAATCACCGCGCTTGAACGCAAAAAGCGCAAACAAGAGAAACATTAAACGAGAAAAAAGAGCCCCAGAATCAACACAGCACCACATCAGGACTGTGCAAGGGGGATGTGCGTCGAAGAACAATCAGGCGCAAAGCGCCGTTCTGAGACCCACACCCCCTTGCACAGTCCGGGCTACTGGCACTATCTCGCACCACATCCAAAACGTCGTTGATTCCCAAGCAAGCCATCAAACCAATGAAGACAAACCCTCCGCCCCACGCTGCTGAAGCAAATACATATTCCTGTATAGACCCTCCTGCGCCAGCAATTGTTGATGCGTTCCACGCTGAGTAATCTCACCTTGATGCAACACCAGAATCTGATCCGCAGCAATGATGGTGCTCAAACGGTGGGCAATCGCAATGATGCTGGTGCTGCCTTTAAGCTGCATCAACGCCGACTGAATCACCGCCTCCGTATGGCTGTCAATATTGGCAGTGGCCTCATCCAGTATCAGGATACGAGGCTTGTGCGCCAGCGTACGCGCCAAAGACAAAAGTTGACGTTGACCGGTAGAGAAATTACCACCGCGCTCATCCATTGGGGTGTGATAGCCCAAAGGCAAACTCATGACAAACTCATGAATCTGCGCTTGTTGAGCAGCGCTCACCAACTGCTCATCCGACATATCCTGCCCAAGACAAATGTTGTCTCGCACCGTGCCCGTGGTAATAAACGGATCCTGCAAGACCACGCCCACCTGATTACGAAGACTGTTCTGATCAATTTCATGTAGCTGCCAACCGTCCAACAAAATTGCTCCTGACTGCGGCGCGTAAAAACGCATCAGCAAACTCATCAGCGTGCTCTTTCCACTGCCGGTATGGCCAACAATCGCATAGAACTCGCCCGGCTCAACACTGAAATTGATATCGCGCAAGACCTTGTGCTCACCATCGTAGCTGAACCCAACATCATTGAATTCAACATGCCCCTTGCTGATCTGTTGATTCGCACTGACATGCTGCTCAGCGCCTTCGTCAAGTATGGCAAACACACGTTCACCCGCAACAACAGCCTGTTGCAACATGCTCAGGCGTTGAGTCATTTGCATGACAGGTTCAGTGATACGGGACAGATAGTTGATAAACGCATAGATCACACCAATTTCGACAACACCTGTCATGGATTGCAATCCAAAATA
>DITX01000204.1:6024-6666 GCA_002422225.1 Gammaproteobacteria bacterium UBA6173 | reverse complement strand
CAACTGTATGATCCGCATTCCCTGAATGGACTCACTCATCGTGGCATTGATTTGACTGAGAATGCTGCGCGCTTTGTGATACCGCGGTGCGCTCAAGCGCTGATAGGTCAACATGACACCTATCATGACCGGCACAATGATCAGGCACACCAGCATCAATCGCGGATCAAGAATGGCCATCGCTATAAAAATTGCAATCATCAGCACAATACCTTGCGCAAATGTGGCAATGACATGCAGGAATAGATCCTTGATAGCCTCGGTGTCATTAGTGATACGCGAGACCAGTTTTCCGGTAGGGCGGTGGTCAAAATACGACAAAGGTTTTCGAATTACGGTACTGAAAACCTGCGCGCGCAAACTGCGCACAACTGAAAACGCAATCTCGTTCAAACGCATCGCCTGCCAATACCCTGCCCAGGCTGACAGCCCATAAAGTACCGCATAGGACAGCGCCAGCATCAGCAACTCGCCGGGCGGAAAATACGATTGGGTGACGTAGTCATCCAGAAAAATCTTGACCAGCACCGGGCCAATCACTTGCCCCAAGGTGCCCAGCACCAACAGCGCTGCAGCCTGCTTCAATAACCCTGGGTAGGCAAGCGCATAAACCAACAATCGACGCAGTGAACGCCGATCCAG
>DITX01000204.1:0-5835 GCA_002422225.1 Gammaproteobacteria bacterium UBA6173 | reverse complement strand
GCATCCAACAACAAGGCGCGTGCGATGGCAATGCGTTGTTTTTGTCCACCTGACAGCGTCACACCCCGCTCGCCCACCAGCGTGTCATAGCCGGCCGGAAAACGCAGAATATCCTGTTCTACTGACGCGAGTCGCGCGACCGCCCGGATCTCTTCAATACTGGCATCTGGCCGCCCCAAGGCAATATTTTCAGCAATACTGGCGGTGAACAGAAAAGCGTCCTGTGGCACCACGGCAATCATGCTGCGTAGGGATTCCAGCGTGTAGTGACGAACGGACTGACCACCAATACTGACAGACGCTGACGCATGGTCATAGTAGCGTAGCAACAAGCTAATCAAGGTGGATTTGCCTGCCCCGGTGGCACCCACTATGCCCAACATCTGACCTTGCACAAGCTGTAACTTGATATTTTTCAGTGCAGGACTGCCAGCACCGGGGTATTCAAATGCCTCTATGTCCCACTCGATATCCACATTGTTTGCAAAGCTCAAGGTGCCTTCGTCACTGACCGGTGAACGTGCGTCCAGCAACGCGCTGATCCGGTCATACGCTGCGCTGCCGCGCTCAACCAGATTCAACAGCCAGCCATACGCAAACATCGGCCAGATCAGAAACCCAAGATACATGGTGAAACTGGTGAGTTGACCCAGGGTAATACTGCCTTGCTCGATCAACCATGCTCCCATGGCTATCGACACCAAAAACGACACACCTACCGTGATAAAGATGGCGGGATCATAAAGCGAGTCGGTGGCAGCCACGCGCATGTTAGCCTCTGCGGCGCGATCAGCCACGAGCATGAAGTCCGCGTCTTCACGAATTTCGCGACCAAACGCTTTGGTCATACGAATACCGGATACCGACTCTTGAACTTTGTCATTAAGGTCTGAGAAGCGTTCTTGTGCATCACGAAAACCATCGTGCAAACGTGTACCAATGATGTAGAAAAACCAGGCCATCACCGGAAAGGGTATCAATGCTGCCAGCGTCAGTTCCCAGCTGACAAAGGCCATCATCACCGCAAGAACCAGCACACCGGTCACTACACCGTCGAGACCGGATAACACGCCCTCACCTGCGGTCATCTCAACCGCGCTGACATCATTGGTCGCGCGCGCCATCAGGTCACCTGTGCGATGTGTGTTATAAAAACCGGGGGCCATCAAGGTCAGATGTCTGTACACCTGTTGTCGCAAGCGTTCCGCAAGCTGAAAAGACGCGCTGAACAAAAACAGGCGCCATAAAAACCGCATGATGTAGATCAGTACGCCCAGCACCAGCACCGCAATCACGTACACCATCAGGCTTTGTTGATCGAGTGACTGCGCCATCACATCATCAATCAGGCGCCCAACCAACCAAGGGATAGACAACTCCAATATGTCCACTGCAATTAACAGCAGACCGGCGACCACGTAACGGCGCCATTGCTCCCTGAAGTACCATCCCAGTTTTAAAAAAATGTCCATGAACAGTCCAAACGCCAGACATGGCTAACCAGCAGGTAATTGTGTGCGCCAAGGCCGCTATTATTGTCAGTGAACAAAAAAAATCCAGCCTGATTTCTCTCAAATCCAAAATCTTCGTTTTACGTGGGGGATGCCTTTGTTACAATGCGCGCCATCAGCGCTGGCACCTCTGCCAGATTCCCTGCAACCCGCGATTTTACTCATGCCCAGCAAGCGCTTCATCGCCCTTGCTCAAGGAGTCACAACCAAGAATGAGCACTGAACCCATCAAGATTGAAGATTTCTACCCGCTGGATACCTTTAACCGCATGAAAGCACTGGCGAACACTAAGGAGACACCGTTTGTGGTGATCGACTTGAACACCATCAGTGAGCATTACGATACCTTGATCGAGTATTTCCCATACTCAAAAATTTATTATGCCGTTAAAGCCAATCCTGCACCGGAAATCATCACTCTGTTGAAGGAAAAGGGCTCCAACTTTGACGTCGCCTCCATCTACGAGCTGGATAAATTGTTAAGTCTTGGTGTGCCTGCAGAACGTTGCAGTTATGGCAACACCATTAAAAAGAGCAAAGATATCCGCTACTTCTACGAAAAAGGTGTGCGCATGTTTGCCACCGACTCCGAAGCGGATCTGCGCAACATTGCACGCGCAGCACCAGGATCACGTGTGTATGCGCGTATTCTGACTGAAGGCAGCCATACCGCTGACTGGCCGTTATCTCGCAAATTTGGTTGCCATACGGACATGGCCATCGACTTGATGATTCTGTCACGCGAACTTGGCCTTGACCCCTATGGCATTTCCTTCCACGTGGGCTCACAACAGCGCGATATCGGCGTATGGGATGCTGCAATTGCCAAAGTAAAAGTGATTTTTGAGCGCCTGAAGGAAGAAGACGGCATTACACTCAAGATGATCAACCTCGGTGGCGGCTTTCCAGCCAATTACATTACACGCGCCAATACCTTGCCTACCTATGCGGAAGAAATTACGCGTTTTATCCAGGAAGACTTTGGTGACGACTTCCCGGAAATCATTCTGGAGCCCGGTCGTTCATTGATTTCTAACGCCGGCATCCTGGTGTCCGAGGTTGTGTTGATTTCCCGCAAATCGCACACATCCCTGCACCGCTGGATATTTACCGACGTCGGCAAGTTCTCCGGTTTGATCGAAACCATGGACGAGAGCATCAAATACCCGATTTATGTTGAAAAACAAGGTGAACCGGAAGAAGTGATTATTGCGGGCCCGACCTGTGACAGTGCGGATATCATGTATGAGCAATACAAACCGCACTTGCCGCTCAATCTGGCCTCTGGTGATCGCCTGTACTGGTTCTCTACAGGTGCTTACACAACCAGCTACAGCGCCATTGAATTTAATGGTTTCCCACCGCTGAAGTCCTATTTTGTCTGAAGATTGTCAGAATTGATATTGAGAGCGCAGGCTTGAATAACACTGGTTGTTCAAGCCTGCTCATTACCTTGCTGTGCCAGTACCAAGCGAAAAAACTCCTGCTCCGGTATAGGTTTAGAGATAAAATAGCCCTGCAAAAAATCACAATTGTGTTCGCGCAGTATTCTGGCTTGCTCTGCTGTTTCCACACCTTCTGCTACCACCTGAATTCTCAGCTTTTTGGCGAGCAGCAAGATGGTTTCCACCAAGGTGGTTTGCGTGGCACGTTGCCCTAGATCCCGCACAAATGATCGATCAATTTTGACCGCTGATACAGGAAAGCGTGAGAAATAACTCAGGCCAGAATAACCCGTACCAAAATCATCAATCGCAATATGTACACCGGCGGCATGAATCTGCTCAAGCACTTTGCTGGTATTACCGACCTCGTCAATCAACACACGCTCTGTGATCTCGATTGTGACCGATACTTCGTTTTCGCTTTCCAATACACGCAGCCATTGTTGCGCATCATCATCACGTAAGTGCAACAATTTGGGTGACACATTAACTGACAACCCAATCGGCTTATCCAGACGTTTGTTTAATTGCCGAATACTTTGCAATGCCTGTTGCAAAACAAACAGATCCACTCGATTGATAAGTCCGCGCTCTTCTGCCACAGGGATAAAGATGTCAGGCGCTATCCAGGTTCCATCTGCATGTGCCCAGCGCACCAGCGCTTCACAACTGACAATCAAACCGCTGGCTGCATCCACCACTGGCTGAAAGTACACCATCAGCTGGTTATTGTTTATTGCGCTGACCAATTCGTTGTACAGCACATGTTTATGTTCTGACTCCATTTGCATGGCTGCCGTATAAAACTGACAAGCATTGCGTCCCGACTTTTTCACTTCGTACATCGCTTGGTCTGCTTTAATCAGCAGCATGTCAGGGTCATCGCCATCATCTGGGTAAAAAGACACACCGATGCTGACACTGCAGTAGACCTGCCGACCGTTCAATTCAAATGGCTCGCGCATAGCGGTGACCATGTTATCCGCAATTCTGGCGGCAACACTGACAGAAAAGACATCGACCAACAACGCAACAAACTCGTCACCACTGTATCGCCCCACGGTATCAACCGATCGAATACAGGCTTTGATACGTTTGGCGGATTCCACCAGCAACTCGTCGCCAGCATCATGGCCAAGATTATCGTTAACCGATTTGAAGTTATCGAGATCGATAAATAATACCGCCAGGCGGGTACTGCGTCGGGCGCCATTTAATAAAGCTGATAACAATCGATCATGGAACAGTGCGCGGTTTGGCAATCCCGTCATCAGGTCATAGTTGGCTTGATATTCGATCAATTGATCAGCTTTTTTTTGTTGCGAAACATCCTGAATTGCACCGACCAGCTCCACCTGATCTTTGTCAAAGGTGTGCACCTCGGCCTTTAAATGCAGCCAGACAATCTCACCACTTGTGCGATGCAACTCAATTTCCTGATCGATGCGTTGCAAGTGCCTAGCGGCGTTACGAATGCAATTTTCAACGATCTGGCGGCTAGCGTGATCCAGCGAGTGACAGAACTCAGCCATATCTGTGACAATCTGGCTAGGATGTAAGTGCATGATCTCGCGTGCCTGCTCAGACACTTCTGTAAATTTACCACCCGTCCAGCGCCAGCCGCCAACTCGCGAAACCGTTTCGACGGCGCGCAGAAAACGCTCATTACGGAAAATAATGGCACGTAATAATTGGTTATTGGATAGTTGCCGATAGCGCAGCACCAACAAAACCGTCAGCAATAAAAATGCCGCCAGACTGGCGATACGCAATACCAGAATATCTGTCTGAGCAGACGCTAGCGATCCTGAAGGTACTGCGGCAATTTCCCAAGTACTGCCGCCTGCAACGACCGGCATAACCACAGCACCTGGCTGGTCAAAGACGGCCTCTCTGCCAAAAAACACTTGAACGGAGGTCACGCCATCATGACCACGAATAGCCACTTCGATGCCTGCAGGTATTTGGTTTAGTCCGGCCTTTTCGTAGATCCTGCTCACTAGCATCGGCGAGGAAACAACGCCCCACAATACATTCTCACCAGACTCAGACTCGATATAAACAGGGGCGCGGCCCACAAAGGCCCTGCCCCCCTGTACCAACTCAAATGGGCCTGCAATGACCATGGTGCCAGTCTCAACGGCACGCAACACTACATCCCTTTGCACAGAGTTAGTCATGTAATCCAGGCCGATTACAGCTTCATTTCCCACAATGGGATAGACATACCTGACAATCAAACCCGGCGCAGCAGCCAGGTTGACCAACGCAGGCTCTCGCGCGATCACGGTGGCCGCATATTGTTCGAATTGCGTTTGGGTGAAGTCAGGATAAGCAGTAATAAAGGCGGCCAGCCCATTTATCAGTGAGAGATTGTTTGCGAGCGTGCTTTCAAGCTGATAACGAATGCCGCTCAAACGCTCAGACACTTCCTCGCGTTGTTCGGAAAGCTGGCGATCCAGATAACGAGTTTCCAGAAAGCGTTGGAATAACAGCAAGATACTTGCCAGCAGCAATAAAGATATGATCAATGACCAGCTACGACCCCGACTGCCTTTTAAGCTGTCAGAGAATCTGCGCTCCACTTGCATCAAACACCTCGGCCGATACCTCGATACCATGTCGCACGCTTTGTGTGACAACACAGAAATTTTCGAACTGTGATACTGCTTTAGCAATCGAGGGCAGATCTGCGCTGTTCTTGCCAAGATGTAATTTGACATCCAGGTGTGTCACACGCAAAAAATTGTCAACCCGATCAATCGTGCCTGAGACCAGCGCGGTTAACTCACCGGGATCATCCTTATGTTTCCTCAGGGCAAACAACAGACTGGCAGCCATACAGTTGGCGACTGCTGCGGCCAACATAGCGGAGGGGT
>DITX01000104.1:6922-15501 GCA_002422225.1 Gammaproteobacteria bacterium UBA6173 | reverse complement strand
CGCCGGTTTTCGTAGGTCACAACCACCTCGGTGCCGGGAATCAACTTGTTGCTGAGACGTTCCTGAATCCTGGCCTGCAGGCGTTCAAAGTCCTCGAGGCGCAACATTCGGATATCGCCACTGGCCACGGCTTTTTCCGGAATCACATTGCGATTGGTGCCGGCCTGGGCCACCGTCCAACTCAGCTTGAGGCCGGTTTCCTGTTCAGACAAATTGCTGAGTTGCAGCACCTGATGCGCCAATTCATAAAACGCATTGCGCCCCATGTCTGGGGCGGCGCCGGCATGCGACGCCCGGCCTGTCACCGTCATGGTCGCCGCCCCGATACCACTGGTGGCCAGGGTCAGTGAATCGCTGTTGATACCGGCCGGCTCTACTGAGAACACGGCATCGTGTTCAGCGGCCAGGCGTGTGATAGTGGCACGTGATCCGGGTGAGCTGATCTCTTCATCACCATTGATCAGCACCGTCAGTGTGCCGTAGTCGGCAAAGCGCAATTCACGCAGCATCGCAATGGTATGAATAATGACGGCAACACCCTGTTTGTCATCGGAAATCCCCAATCCATAGGCCCGGTTGCCGTCAATACGAAAGGGTTGCTCGGCAATCATGCCGCGCAGATAGACCGTGTCCATATGCGCCAGCAACAGGATTTTTTTGTTTCCGGTCCCGGTGAATCGGGCATGTACCATGCGTCCAATCTGTGCCGGGGTATCAAACATGCGGTACGCATCTTCGCTGGCGTCCAGCAACTCCACATCACCGCCTAGTGTGCGTAAATGCTCAGCGATCAATTCTGCGATCTGGTCAAGTCCTTCGCGATCGCCACTACCCGATTCAATGGCCACCAGTTCAGACAAAGTGTCTATCAGTGCCGACTTTTGGGCACTGGCGGCGGACAACACGGCCGCATCCGGTGCAGGCTGCGCATGAACAGGTGCAGCAAACAACAGCGCACAGAACAACAGATTTTTATACGACATTCAGGCTTACTCCAACATGTTGTGCCTGCGCATGTAACGCATGGCAAAGGGTAATTCCATCACACTGTAGGTGATCAGCGTAAACCAGAACCAGTTCACGTCTGCCACCCACAGAGAAAACGTTTGTTCGCTGCCTGCATACACAGACCCGGCAACCATCATGGCCACCACGGTGGCCATGGCGTCATTCATAATCAGACGCATACGACTGTTGCCGACAATACGGGGGTACAGAAATTGATAACAAAACGCAATCAACACGGCATCCAGTATCAGAATAATCAGTTCAGCGGGCATAAAGTGTGCTCGGGCAGTGCTCAGTTTTGCAAGTAGGATGCACCATTGGCATCAATAATCGCGCCGATCAGATAGGCTGTATTGTCGCTACTCAGATAAGCGACCAGATCGCCGATTTCCGAGGGCTGCCCAATGCGTCCCAACGGGCTTTGGGCCGCAATATCGTCCCAGCCAGCCGCCACGGCATAAACGTGTATCCCATATTGCCCCAAGGCCTGTGCCAGCGACTGGCTGACGGAGTTCAATCCTGATTTTGCGGCGCCATATACAGGTGCATTGGGCTCGCCTCTGAAGGCGCCCCGCGAGGTGATGTTGACTATTTGCACGAGTGGCATCGTCCTGACGGCTGCGATAACCGACCGCAATCCGATACCCGCTACGGGCAGCAAGTGATATCGCACAGGCACGACCTATGCCGGATGCTGCGCCAGTGACCAGTGCCACTTTGGTGTTACTCACAGAGGGCTCACTCATTGTGGCCTGCTTTGTTCAACCGCAGCTGTCTGCGCCGCGTTGTCTTCAAAAACAATCTGCCAGTATCCGACGTTTAACCAACGCCCCTGTTTAAAACCAATTTGCTCAAACTCCCCAATTTTTTTCATACCGACTTTCTCGTGCAAGGCCACACTGGCATCGTTGGGCAAGGCAATACCACCCACGGCTGCATGCACACCGCGTGTTCTCAGCAATCGAAACAACTCGGCATACAGCGCAGCGCCCAGGCCTTTGCCAGAATAGTCAGGCGCCATGTACACAGTAATCTCAACCGAGTGCCGATAGGCAGTGCGCGGTTTCCAACGCGTCGCGTAGGCATAACCTGACACCACATCGTCTTGTTCGGTCACCAGCCAGGGTAAACCCAGGGCATTCACGTCTGCGATCCGTTGCGCCATGTCTGCGGTACTTAGTGTTTGCTCTTCAAACGTAATGACCGAGGTTTGAATGTAATGGTTGTAAATGCGGGCAATATCAGCGGCATCCCCCGCAGTTGCAAAACGCACCGGCCATTGGTTTGCTGAATCAGTCATGGTGTCATTGTCCCGGCTCAGGGTCGTGTGTTTGCTGAGCAACCTGAGAATCTGCGGCTCTGACAGGCTTCTTGATAAAGTCATTGTGCAAAAATACATCAGTCAAAATAGCTTGCTCTATAAATCCACGTTCACCGGATTTGGCGGGGACCCGCACAATCAAGTGCACCTCGCCGGCGGTTGGCACTTGAATGGTCACCCGGGGGTCGACGGACGGCACTTCCAGACCCCGCTTGATGCTGATGCGGTTCATGTACTTGCGGACTTCTTCCAGATAGGGCGCGCAGTGTCTTTTGGCAGACTCCAGAAATGCCTTTTGTGCTTCATGCCAGTCTTCGTCACGTTTAAACGGAATGGTAAACACATGAAACACGTAATCATGTGTAAAACTTTCGTTAATCACCGGTTCGGACACAAACATGGCATTGGGGATGACCATGGTGCGGCCGGTACGCTGGTGGGTGATTTTGCCTGGGCCCACTTCCATGATGGTGGTAGCTAACAAGTTCTGGTCGATTACATCACCACGAAAGTCTTTGACCTGTATGCGATCGCCCAGATTAAAAGAGTTGGAAACGGTCTTAAGCAAGGTGCCAATCACACAGAGAATCAGTTCTTTGGTCGCCACCACAAACGCCACCGCGATGGCTACAATCGACAAAGCTAGCGTTCGCAGCTCTTCGCCCCAGATCAGCACCAGCCCCAGCATCAACAGCAACAGGAGCCCGTTGCGAGACTGCACCATCCATTTACGCCGCAACTCCGCGGAGGCCACACTGCGCTGGATAAACCGTCCCAACAAGGCGCGCAAAGCCAGCACCGTGACAATCAGGATCACCGAGCTGGTGATCAAACTGATCATGGAATCGGATAACACAAAGTTGGTCAGCCAGGTCTGCATTTGTTCGAGCATTGAACTCATCCTGAAGCAAGCGCAAGCCTGACGGCCTGCTGCGCATGAATAACGGTGGTATCAAACAAGGCAATCGGGGTATCTGATTGCTAAACCAGCAGCGAAATTTCGGTGCACCCCAGAATCACCGCCTCGGCACCTTGCTGCTGCAGTCGCTGAATAATCTCCAGGTATTGCAAGCGCAGCAGCAGCCAGCAAGCGTCCAGCCTGGTCCCAGTCACCTTGCATTTGTAAGGTTTCAATTGCTGCAAAATGCCGGTTGGCGCACCCCAGCAGAAACGCCATGTTAGCAAACCCGCTGCTGCGCGGTTGGCCATCTGTTCTGAGCAAGGCCGGCATGACCTGTTGCTCGCGCAAATAACTGGCCATTTCATGATCTGCGGCCCAACGGTAACGCACGGACGCGCATCCACTGATTTGTAACGCTTCCATCAATGCCCTGCTGACGGGTGGAGCCACAAAATCCGCTCTGATCAAAGTGTCACCGCGCAGGGTCGGCGCAGGGGGCAATCGCTCAGTCATAGTCACTGAGGCGTGCGCATACTGTCGGCCTTCACTGAGCAAGTCTGCCTCATAGCCAGCGCCTTGTGCATTTACAAAAACATCAAACTTTTTGCCATCATATAAGGGCGACTTGACTGACACGTGGGCTGCGCCGTGTTCCAGCCACTTTTTACCCCAGGCCTGCACAGCCGGATGGATCAGGTAAGAAGATACTGTTACCCCAGGCACCAGCGCACCGGTAAAACCATAGGCCTTGGCTATCTGATCAGAATGGATGCGATTGTCAGAATCAGGTACTTGATTAAACGCGCACGCAGACCAACTGACGGGACTGCTGCCTTGAGAACGTAACAACATAGACTGACTCATAAATGACTGTCTTGCAGAGCTTGGGCCTTGGCGGCCTGTGTTTTGACATAACGCACAAATCCTGGATCTTCACCTTTTAACAGGCGAGGCAGGTAAGAGCAGAAATCTTCGTTGGCGCACCAGTCCTGAATATAGTCTTCCCATGAATTCCAACGCCGCGCTTGTTTGGGTGACATTTTGTCCTCATACAGCAACAAGTAGGCACGTTCAAACAACGACATCAACATACTAAAAATAATAAGCTGACGCTCGGCTTGTTCGTCGCTCAATGATGGTGTGGCATCTTTGGAGAACAGGCGCAAATCCGGATTCTCCAGCGCAACCTTTAAAAAATCCTGATAGTTGTCAGACAGCAGCTGGTAAACCTCTTCTTCTTCGTTCTCGCGCTCTTTTTGTTGTTCAAATAAGAATACGGCAATGGCCAACGGCAAACCGATCACCGTGACCACATAACTCATCAATTCCCATACTTCGGTATTCATGGTCAGACTCTCTGCCGATTACGCTGTCAGGCAATATACAAACATGGGTGCCGCTCTACAAGTTGAAACAAGTGGCATTTAAGGTACCAATGACAAGGAATCCAGACGACTGATACCGGAGCTGACATGACAGAACGATCGCAGATGCACGCTGACGCCCGCCCTCAACACATTGACCCGGAAGAATGGCAGATCCGAGTAGATCTGGCGGCCGCCTATCGACTGGTCGCGCACTTTGGCTGGGATGATCTGATTTTTACGCATCTGTCTGCTCGCCTGCCGGGCGCCGATCACCGTTTTCTGATCAACCATTAAGGCATAATGTTTCACGAAATCACCGCATCAACCCGGTCGGTTTCACCATCCATAGCGCCATCCACATGGCGAAAGAGGACGCTGGCAGCGTGATGCATCTTCACAATCATGCCGGCACGGCTGTGTCAGCACAAAAAGATGGCCTGTCACCCATCACACAAACCGCCATGCTGGTCTATCCACGTATCGCCTATCATGACTACGAAGGTGTGGCGCTGTATCTGGACAAGCGTGATCAATCCACGATAAGGCACAGCTATGGCGGGCGCACTCACAATTGACAACCTCTCAGAGCGCACCAATCATGGGCAGACTACGTTTGTTGCGGGTATCCACATCCACAACCGTACTCATGCCTGCAGCCAGAGCGGGCTTGCCATTGTAGTTGTCCAAGGCAATATTGACAAAGTTGGCTTCCAGCCACATGTAACTGTCATCCACGATGCTCAGCAGTGAGCGCAAACGTTCAAGTTCCTTGCCCAAATACTCCAGTTTGGCATCAGCATTACGAATCTCGATCTCGCTGTTGTGATACTGCTGCTGCAGACTGGCAATATTGCTGCGTACTTCAGCCAACTGCGCTTCCGCCCGAACCTGTTGGCCAAGCGTTTGAAGCTCAGCCAGGATGTCATGTGCCTTGGCAGAGAGGAACACGCTCGAATATCTGCCTTGCCATCGCGGTGTCGCCGCTGTTTCAAAGTCAGCGATGGCAGCATCCAGGTTGCGCACGGTCACATAGCGGTGGCCGCGATGTCGATAAAAGCGCGGATCGTCAGGAGGCTGCTCGATGCCTTGGGTAAATGTATTGATTGCGTCCTGATATTGCCACAGGTGAGCCGGGCGTCAGCCCAGCCAGATCAAGGCGTCAGCGCTAGCAGGATTGGCATCCAGTTCAGCCCGGGCTGCAATCAGATTACTTTCCAGCTGCGCGCGGCTTGGGAAATCCATTTGCCGGATCAAGGGCAACCCGAGGAATGACTGCGCTTCAACGATGTCGGCAGCGGCGGCTTCTTGGACAACAGGTATTTGAGTTATGGCGGACTCTGGCGCGGGGGCGGCATCATCGCCGCGTCCGCAGGCATTTAAAATGCCTGCCACCAGAATCAGGGGAATATATCGACGCATCGCAGATTGTTCTTTTTATTGAACAATCAAATTCCTCACAGCGAGTTGGCGGCCTGCAACACCAGAGAAAAATCAGGCCTCATGCGATAGTCCTGATCTGCAAACTTGAACCGGATTGTGCCATCAGGACTTAGCAAAAATATACCTGGCTCTGGAATTCCATAGGCTCGCTGCCCAGGTTCGTATTGCTTGTTCAATATGCCCAACGCAGTCACATGCTTGACATCAACATCTTGCAATAACGGAAAAGTTACCAAGTAGTCCTCTTCTGCGGCTTTGAGGGTATCTTGCGAGTCATAGGTCATCGCTGCCACGGTGACACCCAACTCTGCAAACTGCGGCGCCACGTCAACCAACTTTTGCAATTGCGCAATACAGTAGGGGCACCAGTCGAATGAGCGACTTAACACCAATACAAGCCCCTTCTCCCCCGCGAGATCAGACAAGGTTTTGATATCGCCATTTTGATCCGGGGCCGCTATGGCAGGGATCGTGTCACCGACCTCAAAGTCAGGCGCCCACACCCAGTCTTGTGCATGGGCCGAAAAACTCAATAACAAACCTGACAAAAACAGAACTGCTGCGCGAACGATCATATTAGCCCCCTGATTAAGCAGTAATTAATTTGAATTTGTAATGCTGCGTTTAAAAGACCTTTCGCGACGCCGCTCCATTTCTTACGCCGCAAAAAATCATCAAGTAAGGCAACAAATCCATCTTTAAATCAGGTTGGGCGCTTGACCGGGGTGCGGCGCTTACCCTTGTCTCTGTCGGCACGCACTTTAGGTCCGCCACGCTTTTTATCTTTGGCTGCTTTGTCGGCATCAGCAGATTTGGCAGGCCTGTCCTCAAAAGAGCGCGGCGCAAAGGTTGGTTCAACAAACGCATCACGTGGTGGGCTGCGGCGCGGCGTGGCGGCAGCAAAACGCGAAGGCGCATCGGCGCGATCACTGCTGAAGCGCGATTTGCGATCATCCGGGCGGGCTGCTCTGTTACGATCTGGCCCTGCAGAGGCTCGAAAGCCTTCACGCGGCGGACGATCAGATGCAGGACGATCGGACGATGACCGCTCACGTGCGAAACGCTCAGACGATGGTCGTTCACCGCGCTCTCTGCCGGCCGGTCGGTCGCCTGAGGGGCGCGGGCCACGTGGGCCACGCGGAGAGGTTCTGGCTTCTTCAGCCGCCTCTTCTTTAGTCATTTTTTCGATGGCCAAGGGCTGATTACAGACGCGGGTGCGTGACAATGTTTTGAACACGTCCTCTGGCATGCCTTGTGGTAAATCAATGGTGGTGTGCGTGTCATAAATATTGATACGACCAATATAGCGACCCTCGATACCGCCTTCATTGGCGATGGCGCCGACGATTTCGCGTGGTGACACGCCGTGCTCATGCCCTACCTGAATGCGGAAACGCTCCATTGCAACGTCTTCACCGTCTTCTGTCTGCGTGCGCTCGCGACGCTTGCGCGGCTTTTCATCGCGATCAGCCTGGGCAAATTCCTCAGCAAAAATGTCTTCCTGTGTCAGCCGTGGCGGGGCATCGTGCATCGGAGGTTTGCTGCGCGCTGGGCGCGGTGCAGGTATTTCTTGCTCAGCAAAGGACCCAGATGCTTCTCTACGCGGTGCACGTACTTTGGTGGTAGCGGTATTGGCGGATGCTGACGGCGCTTTGCCGTAGCCGGACTCGGAAGACACGACATCTTTAACAGATGGCTCTAATGGTCGGTCTTTTTGTAAAAGGAACGCCATGGCTGCGGATGCATCTTCAATGGAGCATTCGTGTTCGTGACAGAATTCGGCCAGCAATACACGGAAAAATTCCTGGTTGCCATTTTCCAACACCGCAGCAATGGCATTTTTGAATTGCTGACTGCGATGCTGAATCAGCTCACTGCGGGTAGGCAGCTCCATTCGCTCAATTTTTTTGCGGGTAGTGCGCTCAATGGACTGCAGCATACGTTGCTCGCGGGGTGCCACAAACAGAATTGCCTTGCCACTACGGCCTGCGCGGCCGGTACGACCAATGCGGTGCACATACGCTTCATTGTCATAAGGAATGTCGTAGTTCACGACATGGCTGATACGCTCCACATCAAGACCACGCGCAGCGACATCGGTTGCAACCACAATATCCAGCTGCCCATTTTTAAGCTGCTCGACGGTGCGGGTACGCAACTGTTGATTCATATCACCGTTGAGCGCAGCGGCTGAAAATCCGCGCGCACTGAGTTTGTCAGCCAGTTCCTGCGTGCTATTTTTAGTCCGCACAAAGATCAACATGCCATCAAACTCTTCTACTTCCAGCATGCGGGTGAGCGCGTCGAGCTTGTTGGTGCCCTGCACGAGCCAGTACAACTGCTCAATATCGGCGTTGGTGCTGGTGGCGGTTTTGATTTTGACTTCAATGGGATTGCGCAGATATTTTTCAGCAACATGGCGAATCTGCGTCGGCATGGTTGCCGAAAACAGTGCAACCTGACGGTCTGCTGAGGTCTGCTGCAGAATCAGCTCAACATCGTCAATAAATCCCATACGCAGCATTTCGTCGGCTTCATCCAG
>DITX01000104.1:0-6917 GCA_002422225.1 Gammaproteobacteria bacterium UBA6173 | reverse complement strand
CCGCGGCGCAGTGCCTGCAGCTGACGTGCCATTTCCTGACCACCGTATACCGGCAACACGTGAAAACCCTTCATGCCTTGCGCATAAGTCTGAAACGCTTCCGCCACCTGAATGGCCAGCTCACGTGTCGGGCACAGCACCAACGCCTGGGTATTGGGGTTATTGACATCAATCTTTGCTAGCACTGGCAAAGCAAATGCAGCAGTTTTACCCGTACCCGTCTGCGCCATGCCTACGATGTCGTGACCTTCAAGCAGTGCCGGAATTGTCTCTTGCTGAATAGGTGAGGGTTTTTCGTAGCCTACCTTGGATAGGGTTTCTAACAGGAAGGCGGGAAGATTGAGCTCAGCAAAGCTGAGATCCGGAGCGGAAGTCGTCGACATAATTGTGCCTGCAGGCGCGGGGAATTCATTAAAAGGGCGGCGATTATACGCCAGAAGCCTGCGCGCGTACAGACTGTGCCATTTTCAGCAGTTTCCGGACAGAAACTGCTGACAGACACATGGGCATCAGCGCTGATTCTTTACGAAATTGACAGCCTTGTCGGGGAAGTCAGTAAACACACCATCCACACCGGCGTTAACGTAAAAAAGCTCGAGTAGATGATCAAAGTCGCGGGCATAAGCAGGCACTTGCCCGGCATCCGCCCTGAACGTGTAAGGGTGAACCTGCATGCCCGCCTGATGAGCATCGGATACCAATGTACTGATCATGATGTTCTCAGGGGTAGAGTCGCCGCTGATAATCATGCCTTTTTCGGGTCCAATGCCATCGGCAAATTTGGCCAACTCCTGCATGCCGCCTGGTTTCAACATCCAGCCATAATCGTCCTCGTCATCACCCATCAGCTGGACCAGTTTCAGCTCGATACCCAGCGCAGGCTGTACCTGCTCTTTGACGCGTTTGAGCTCATCAAACTCAAAGGTCTGTACATAAACATTGCTGTCTTTGCTGGTATAACCAAAGCGTTTCAACTCTGACAACACCGCCATGCCGATATCTTTGCCATGCGCGTGATGGAATGCCGGCGACTTCAGCTCTGGATAAATACCCACATCACGACCGGTAGAGCGATTCAGCCCGTGAATCAACTCTAACTGCTCTGCAAACGTGTGGATCTGAAAACTGCCCTGCCAGAGTGGAAACCGCTCTGGGTAGATTTGTTGTTCCTGACCATTGTCGTCCAACCGATAACCCTCGGTGACACGTAAGGTACGTAATTCTTGCAGGGTAAAATCGATGACATAGTGCCGCCCGTCTTCACGCGCGCGGCCCGGAAATTTGTGGCGCACATCGCTGTTGCGATCCAGAGTCAGGTCATGCCAGACAATCAACTGGTCGTCTTTAGTCATGACCACATCCTGCTCTTGAAAGCTGGCTCCCATGGCATAGGCCATGGCAGCACCCTGCAGGGTATGTTCTGGCAGATAGGCGCTGGCACCGCGGTGCGCCACTACTACTTTTGACGGAGCAGACGGCTGAGCGTAAGCCAGATTATCTGGCACAAGATTTCCAGCAACTAGGCTCATCAATATAGCTCCGCTCAGATAACGCGTTATTGTACGCTCAGCCATCAGTGTAATCCTTCTTCAGGGATTGTTGTTAAGCACGCCAGCATAAGACAGTTTTTTGTCCGCTGCGTGACAATAACGCGTGCCTGCTTTTTTAACCACTCAAACGGTCATCAACACACGCAGGAAAATAACAAAAACTCGCGTTCACGATCGCATTGTCAAGGCAGGTGCCCGTCACGCCATGTTGGACGCCACGGGCAGGCCGTTAATTCAGGCCAAAAACCCGCCTTGGCCGCTGGCATTGTTGACGTCGCTGTGCAGTACCTGGCCATCAAACGACCAACGAGTATTTGCAGAAAAGTAGGCAAAATTGACGCCATTCACTGTCGCTTGTCAGTGAGGGCGATCCATGCGTGTGCCGATCCAGCCAATACCTCATCCATTTTGTAATTTTGCGCGGGTATATCAACTTTGCTTTTGAGTTAACCCGCCTCGCTTGCACATAACCCCCTGCGTTTCACTTTGTCACAAGTGGGCGCATTTTCGAGACAATTGCCATATTTGCTCGGCGCTTTGCCACTTTTTGATGCGCATGTTGTCTACTCCATGTGTTTAGATAATGGAGATAGTGATTGTTGACCAGTAGGACACGTAATGAGACTTTTTAAACGGAAAGTTAACCCGATTTTTGTTGAAGACGAGCAGTATCAATGGGGAGGTAAACGCCGAGGCTGGCGAATTGTCACGACCGTTATATCCTGCGCGATTGTGATTATGCTGATTATGTTTTTTGCAACACAATCAGTGTAATGGCAAGCGCCTTGAAGCGTGCAGGCAAAAAACATGTAAAAAAAGCAGATTGCGTAATTCAAGCTGCTTTTTTCTAACAAACCGACCTTGCGGATCAACCTACATTAAAATACGCAGGTGACGTAGGTGCATCAGCAGCCGGTTTTAGCACTTCGCTGTATAGGAAAAAATCGGTCAGCACGGCACGCAAATGAATGGATGCATTCAAATTGTCAATCAACTCTGAACTCATGCGCGGCTGCGCCAGTACAAAATTTATCGCTGCGCTGGCTTTGCGAACGTCTTCCGCAATCACCTGCTCATAGGCATCAGAACTGTCTTTGAGCGCCGCTAACACATTAGCCATGGCCATTGACATTTCTTGCAGTGTTGGCCCCGCATGTGGCGTCGGAGATTCAGATTCGATATGTGGCGGCCGCCCTTGCGCGGCATACGCCAACAGGAATTCATAACCTGATTCTACAGCCTCGATTTCTTTCTCGAGATCTTTAACGTCGGTCAATTTCACACCTTCCATTTATCAGTATCGTGGTTCTCTTTCATTTCTGCTTCAGAGATCCAACCTTTGATCATGGAGCGCGTATAAAAAATCTTCTCCGGCCGGACAGCGAAGTAGATATGAATAGCAGTGAATGCAATCAGCGACAAGGTTGCCAGACCGTGTAGCAGGAACATCAGGCCCAACTGCCCTTCGTCTTGTACAGCCTGACGTGTCGTGAATGGCGTGTTGATATTCATCAGCAGGATTACCCCGGTGACAATCACCAGCAGCACCAGCACTGTCATCGCCCAATGCATGCCTTTCTGCTCAAAAGAGTACTTGCCTGGCTTGCGGCTCTCATCAAAAGGCTCTGCGAAATCCGCAGGCGTCATGATCATCGACTTGAAGTCCTGCCAGAACGATGCACGGATGATGTGGAAAATCACTACAAACGTCAGCAGCAGACCGGCAATCCAGTGGATGTTCAGCCAGGCGAAGTGAATGCCAATAATCGGCATGACACCCGTGGCGATCAGCACCAGCACAGAACCGGCCATGATCCAGTGAAAAGCCCTGTCGATGGCATCGTGACGATTGATTTTGCGGCCTTCAGAAGAAGGTTTGGCTTTTTTCTTGGCCAGTGCCGCCATAAAAATAGCGTGACCTGCCAGTAGTATCAGAATGGCAACGGCGACTACCCAGAGCAGATCCCAAGCCACACCCAGGATAACTTCGTCACCCCATACATCTCTTTTATAACGAACGATTTCCATGCGATATCCCCTCTGCTATGAAGCTATTGTTTTTGTAGGTGCGTTCCCGACACCTTGCGCCAGATGCTGCCAACCGTATTCTGCTAATCGCACTCCAAACCCTCTGCATGCGCAGTACTGACCAATAACAAGTATCAGGATTCAGGCAGGCCGTCCTGACTCTTGTTTATTGACAGGGGTTTAGGGTGATTTTTCCGTGACGGGAAGAGTAATCCAGCTATCCACAATTATCAAGCTGCCCCGCCTTTCCGCTACATATCGTCACGCCTTGTAGCGCGGCTTGACATATTTGTGTTCGGTGTTATTGTGTCCAGCCCCCGTAAAACAGCGCACCATGTTTTACGACAGTCCGGCCAGTCCCGGACGCGCCGTTCCCGGGGTGCAGGCCGATTCACTGAGCCGTGTCAAATCAATAACTTCTAAATTCACGCATCTTCCTGTTGGCAATGCTGCACGATGCATTTTGTTGCAGGGAGCGTTGACGGTCACAGAACCGGAAACACTATAACGAATTAGCGAGACTTAGCGACAATGACTGATCAAGCCCAATCCCACCACAAGTTTGGCTTTCCGCAGAAGACCGGTCTTTATGATCCGGCAAACGAGAAGGATTCCTGCGGCGTAGGTTTCGTTGCAGACATCAAGGGCCGTCCCAGTCACCAGATTATGCTGGATGCCTACCACCTGAATTCGCGCATGGATCATCGTGGCGGCTGCGGTTTCGAAGCCAATACCGGCGATGGCGCGGGTATTTTGATGGCCTTGCCACACTCTTTTTTTGCAAATATCGCGCTGAAAGAACTGAACACAACGCTGCCGGGTGCCGGCAAATATGCGGTCGGCAACATCTTTTTGCCGCAGATCAGCAATGAGCGTGAGTTCTGTCGCGACATCATCAATCGCATTATCACCGAAGAAGGCCAGACCCTGCTGGGCTGGCGACTGGTGCCTGTTGATCCGGTTGGTGCCGATGTTGGCCCGGCAGCAAGAACGGCACAGCCTGTGATCGAGCAGCTCTTTATTGGCGCCGCAGACGGCCTTGCCCAAGACGAATTCGAGCGCAAGCTGTACGTCATTCGTAAACGTTTTACGCATAGACTGCGCGGTGACAGCTCGCTCAGCGAAGCCAAAATGCTGTACGCCTGCAGCCTGTCAACCAAAGTGATTGTATATAAAGGTATGCTGACGCCTGGTCAGTTGTTCCCGTTCTATCGCGACTTGACCAACAACGCCTGTGAAACCCACATGGCGATGGTGCACTCACGGTTCAGCACCAATACCTTCCCCTCATGGGATCGTGCGCAACCCAATCGCTTTATGAGTCACAATGGCGAAATCAATACGCTGCGCGGCAACGTGAACCAGATGGTTGCACGCGAAGGCATGTTGTCCAGCCCGCTGTTTGGCGACAAAATCAGCGAACTGTTCCCGATCATTGATGCGGATTGCTCAGATTCAGGCTCGTTTGATTCCGTACTTGAGTTCATGCTGCTGTCCGGTCGATCGCTGCAAGAATCCGTGATGATGATGATTCCGGAAGCCTGGCAATCCGACGTCAATATGAACGGCGACAAAAAGGCTTTTTATGAATTCCACTCCGCGTTGATGGAACCATGGGACGGCCCGGCATCTATTGTATTCTCGGATGGCCATTATATAGGCGCCGTACTTGACCGAAATGGTCTGAGACCCAGTCGTTATTACGTCACACACGATGACAAAGTCATCATGGCCTCTGAGGTTGGCGTGGTTCACGTTGATCCTGCCAACGTCAAATTAAAAGGCCGCCTGCAACCCGGCAAAATGTTCCTGCTGGATTTTGAAGAAGGCCGCCTGATCCCCGACGAAGAGCTTAAAGCGAGCATTGCGGCTAAACGCCCCTACGGCGAGTGGCTCGCGCAGCAGCGTATTACATTGGACCAACTGGCTGATGGCAGTGAAGAGCACTCGCTGGATTCAGAAAACGTGTTTGCACGCATGCAGGCCTTTGGTTATACGACTGAAACCATGCAATTTATGCTGCTGCCAATGATCACAGAAGCACGTGATCCGCTGGGTTCCATGGGCAATGACTCCGCGCTGGNNCTACTTCAAGCAGTTGTTTGCGCAGATCACCAACCCTGCGATTGACTCCATCCGCGAAGAAGTAGTGATGTCACTGGAGTGTTTTATTGGTCCGGAAGGCAACTTGCTGGAAACGACTGAGAAACAGGCACATCGTCTGAGCCTCAAGCACCCGATTCTGTCCAACAAGCAGCTGCAGACCATCCGCAACATGGATTACAAAGGCCTGCGCAGCAAAGTCATTGATATTACTTACGATGCCAAAGCGGCGGATGGCTACGTTACAGCGCTTGAAAGTATCTGCCAGCAGGCCAGTCAAGCCATTGCCGACGGTTATGCTTTTGTTATTCTGTCCGATCGCAAAATTGACCGTCAACGTATGGCCATCAGCTCACTGGTCGCCTGTGGCGCAGTTCACCATCACCTGATTCGTCAACATGAGCGAACGCGTATTGGCCTTATTTTAGAAACCGGTGAAGCACGCGAGGTCCATCACCATTGCCTGCTGACCGGCTTCGGGGCAGATGCCATCAACCCTTACCTGGCCTTTGAGTCACTTTGGCAAGCCCAGAAAGACGGTCTGCTGAGCAAAGAATACGCCACCGAAGACAAGATTGTGTATGCCTATAAAAAGGCTGTCGGCAAAGGCATGCTCAAAGTCATGGCAAAAATGGGTATCTCGACCCTGCAGTCTTACAAAGGCGCACAAATTTTTGAAGCCGTTGGCCTGGCAGATGACATCATCAATCGCTGTTTTGTCGGCACCGCCAGCCGAGTACAAGGTGTGAATTTCGATACGCTGGTTCAGGAAACTGAACGGCGCCATCACCTGGGCTTCCCGGTCATCGACAATGGACGTATTCCCGTGATGACCAATCCCGGCGATTTCCATTGGCGCAGTGGTGGTGAAGGCCACATGTGGGATCCAAGTGCGATCTTCAACCTGCAGGTTGCAGCGCGCAACAACAGCCCTGACGCTTACAAGATATTTGCAAAATACACTAATGAGCAAACCACGCGCGCCTGCACGTTGCGAGGCCTGCTGGATTTCAGAACGGGCTTACAACCGGCGATTGCGCTGGAAGACGTTGAGTCAGCCAAAGACATCGTAAAACGGTTTGCGACAGGCGCGATGAGCCTGGGTTCAATATCACCGGAAACCCATGAGACCTTGGCAATCGCCATGAATCGCATGGGTGGCAAATCCAACACAGGTGAAGGTGGTGAAGACCCTGCGCGATTCCAGCCTATGCCCAATGGCGATTCCAAGCGTTC
>DITX01000011.1:1123-6403 GCA_002422225.1 Gammaproteobacteria bacterium UBA6173 | reverse complement strand
CAACGTGCACTGGATGCGGGCATCAATATTGTGATTAATGCGGGCGGCGCTGATGAAATGTCCGTGGTCAAGAGTTTGCAGGCCATTGCTCCGGTGATAAAACCAAAAGCTAATACAGAATTGCAGATAGGTTCCTGACGGAGTAGTTAATATTGAACAGTGAACATGACAGAACTGACGGGCTAGCAGCTGTCGAGCCAGACCCGATCGCGCCCACGGTCAATACCAGTCGGTCGCAAGCGCGGCATGCTGCACAGTCAAGGCCGTGGCTACTGTGGTTGCTCGTCATTCTGCTTGGCGGAGCCTTTGCCGCATTCTATTGGCAGCAAACCCGATTCAGTTTGAGTCAGTCTGCATCACTGCAGGTTTTGCAGGAAAGTAACCAACAGATCGCTGCTGCCTTAAATGCTGCACAGACCGACATGCGCAGCGAGTTACAGGCACAAGTTGCTTTACTGCAAGATAGTTCGGGCGCATTACAGCAGGCAATGGCTGAGTTGCAGGCCATGGAACAGCAGGACGAGCAGCGATTGCAGGGCTTGCAGCAGCGATTGGAACGACAGTTGCAAGATACTCAGGTAGTAGTGACCGCATTACAGCGGCAGGTGGCTGGTTTGCAGCAACGCGATATGCGTTGGATCAACGCCGAGGCTGCTTATCTGATGCGCCTTGCTGACCATAAACTGAGGCTTGAATTTAATCCGCAGGCTGCACTGCAATTACTGCGATCGGTGGTAGTACTGCTGCGCGATCAGCTTGATCCTCTTGCGCAAACTGCGTTGCAAAGCCTACAGCAGGATATTGCTGCACTGGAGTCGCTGCACTTCCCTGACCGCCTGGCACTGGCACAACGCGTCACTGAGCTGGCTGCGGTACTGGAAACGGTATCGGTAACCGGCACCCGCCAAGCTTCGTATGAACAAGGACTGCGGGTGACACGCGATGAGATCGCGGCTGTTGAAACGGAGCAAAGCTGGACAGCAGCGGTGATGGATCTGCTGCGCAGCATTTTTGTCTGGCGCCAGAACGAACATAATCCCTTGGAGTTTCTGGCTTCCGATCAGGAGGATCTGATCAAACTGCAAATGCGCCTGCTATTGGATCAGGCAAGGTTTGCGGTGATACAAGCGGATCAGCTGTTGTTTGAGGATGCGCTACAGCAGGTGGCCTCGGTGTTGCAGCGTTACTTTATGCAGGAAAGTGAAGTAGCCATACAGTTGCATGACGATGTGCAGGCGCTCTCTGTGCAGAGTGTGCAGATAGACCTTCCGGATCTCTCGGCAACCAGATCGCTGATTGAGCAGCTTCAAGGTGCTGCACCCAATGTCAGTCCCGTATCGCCTGAGCCAGCGCCGCCACTTGAGCCAGATGCTGAGCCCGGACCTGAGTTCACACCGAGCGCTGACTCAGGCACCATGGTTGAGGAGATCGTCGAGTGAAAAAGATTCTGATACTCAGCCTGCTCGCCATGGGCGCCGGATTGTTTCTGGCGCTGCAACTGGCCAATGATCCCGGCTACGTTCTGATTGCTTACGGTACCTGGACATTCGAAACCAGCGTGTTTGCGCTGCTAGTGCTGATTGTGGTCACCACCATCGCACTGAGGTTAACCTACCTGCTACTGGCCTGGCTGAACCCCATGAGATTTTTCCGAAAAACCGGTAAACAAACCACTGCCACAAAGTAATCTGCATCAATTAGCTGCCAAGCGCACAAGTAATCAACCAGACAAGGTTGACTCAGAAGCCCAAAGAGGGCGGGGCAGCAAGGTCGAGCGTGGGATCAATCAGGCCACGCCCTCTGCTGTTGTGGGGCACCCGAAAAAGCGCGAGCACTGTCTGAGTACGCAAGGCGCGCAGCGCCTGAGGACGAGTTGCGCAGCGCCGGGTGCCCCACAACAGCAGGTGGCCGATCCCACTCACGACCTTGCTGCCCCGCCCGACGCCCACTGGCCCGAACGCATTTTTTACAGACCTAACTGCCCCCAAAGTTCATCAACACGCTTTTTAACCGCTGCATTCATCACAATCGGTGTCCCCCACTCACGTGTTGTTTCACCCGGCCACTTGTTAGTTGCATCCATACCAATCTTCGAGCCCAGCCCCGACACCGGTGAGGCAAAATCTAGGTAATCAATCGGCGTATTCTCGATCAATACGGTATCCCGTGCCGGGTCCATACGCGTGGTCATCGCCCAGATAACATCGTTCCAGTCGCGGATATTCACATCATCATCAGTGACAATCACAAACTTGGTGTACATGAACTGCCGCAGGAACGACCACACACCCATCATCACGCGTTTGGCATGCCCTGGGTATTGTTTACGAATGCTGACAATCGCCAGACGGTAAGAACAGCCTTCCGGTGGCAGATAAAAATCGATAATTTCCGGATACTGTTTTTGCAGCAATGGCACAAAAACTTCATTGAGTGCCACGCCCAGCATCGCCGGTTCATCCGGCGGGCGACCCGTATAGGTGCTGTGATAAATCGGGTCTTTGCGATGGGTAATTTTTTTCACGGTGAATACCGGGAATTTATCCACCTCGTTGTAGTAACCGGTGTGGTCACCAAACGGACCCTCATCAGCCATGTCATTTGCTTCAATCACGCCTTCCAACACAATCTCGGCGCTGGCGGGCACCTGAAGGTTATTGGTCAGGCACTGGATGACTTCCGTTTTACTGCCACGCAGCAGGCCGGCAAAAGCGTATTCTGACAAGGTGTCTGGAATGGGTGTCACGGTAGCCAGAATGGTCGCGGGGTCTGCACCAATCGCAATAGAGACCGGGAATGCTTGGCCCGGATGCTTCAGCTGCCAATCACGGAAATCCAGCGCACCGCCGCGGTGGGATAACCAGCGCATGATCAGCCGGTTTTTGCCAATCACCTGCATGCGATAAATGCCGAGATTCTGTCGGTCTTTTTCCGGGCCGCGTGTGATGACCAGTGGCCAGGTTACCAGCGGGCCGGCATCACCGGGCCAGCAGGTTTGTACGGGAAGAAACGACAGATCGACGTCTTCTTCATTGATCACCACGTCCTGACAGGGTGCGGACTTGCGCACGTTAGGTGCAATATTCAGCACCTGCTTCCAGGTCGGCAGGTTTTCCCACAGATCGCGCCAGCCTTTAGGAGGCGTTGGTTCTTTCAGGAACGCCATCAACTTGCCAACATCACGCAGCCCCTGCACATCCTGTTGCCCCATCGCCAGCGCAATGCGCCGCGTGTTGCCAAACAGATTGCCCAGCAACGGCACCTTGGAACCGATAGGGTTTTCAAACAACAAGGCGGGACCACCCGCGCGCAGCGTACGGTCACAAATCTCTGTGATTTCCAGATTGGGATCAACCGGCACGGTGATGCGCTTGAGCTCACCTTCCGCTTCCAGCAGGGCAATAAATTCACGAAGATCTTTGAATGACATGCGCGGTATTCCTTGTTTTTTCACAGAGCGGCAAACCTGAATCGATACAGAGTTTTTGCTTTGGACCGTTTGTTTTACGCTGTTAAAACACAAAAAGATTTTTAACCAAATTACTTTAAATGCCACAGACCTTATTCGCTGCGCTTTTTTTACTGCGCGGTTTTCTCCACTGCACTACAAAAGCGTCAGCGAGGCAGCAATAGCGAGGCAAAAAAGGCCGGACGAGCGCAGTTTACAAATCGTAAATGAGCATCGGCCGGCCTTTTTTAACGAAGCTAGTGCAACGCAGCTAGCTTAAATCACTTCCTCTTCATCATGTTGAAGAACTCTTCATTCGTCTTACTACCCTTCAGCTTGTCGAGAATAAACTCCGCGGCCTGCACATCTTCCATCGTTGCCAGAATTTTGCGCAGAATCCACATGCGTTGCAGTTCTTCTTCACCCGTCAACAGCTCTTCACGACGAGTGCCTGAGCGACGCACGTTCATGGCGGGGTAAATACGCTTCTCGGCAATTTTGCGGTCAAGATGGATTTCCATATTGCCCGTGCCTTTGAATTCCTCGTAGATCACTTCGTCCATTTTCGAACCGGTTTCAACCAGCGCGGTGGCGATAATGGTCAGGCTGCCGCCTTCTTCCAGATTTCTAGCAGCACCAAAGAAACGCTTCGGACGTTCCAGCGCGTGGGCATCCACACCACCGGTCAACACTTTGCCCGATGACGGCACAATGGTGTTGTAGGCGCGCGCCAGACGAGTGATGGAGTCGAGCAGAATAACAACGTCTTCTTTGTGTTCGACAAGGCGCTTGGCCTTCTCTATTACCATCTCGGCGACTTGCACGTGACGGGCAGGCGGTTCATCAAAGGTACTGGCAACCACTTCGCCGCGCACGGAGCGCTGCATGTCGGTTACTTCTTCAGGACGTTCGTCGATCAGCAATACGATCAGACGACATTCAGGATTGTTACGGGTAATGGACTGTGCGATGTTCTGCAGCAGTAGCGTCTTACCGGCTTTGGGTGGCGATACGATCAAACCACGCTGGCCTTTGCCGATGGGCGCGGTCAGGTCGATGATCCGGGCGCTGAGGTCTTCGGTACTGCCGTTACCGAGTTCGAGGCGCAGACGCTCGGTCGGGAACAGGGGGGTCAGGTTTTCGAAGAGGATTTTCTGTTTGGAGTTTTCGGGTTTTGCGAAGTTGACTTCGGAGATCTTCAGCAGGGCAAAATAACGCTCACCTTCTTTGGGGGGGCGAATTTTGCCGGATATCGTGTCACCCGTGCGCAGGTTGAATCTGCGAATCTGGCTGGGTGACACATATATGTCATCCGGGCCTGCCAGGTAAGATGAATCAGATGATCGCAGGAAACCAAATCCATCCTGCAGTATTTCCAGAACCCCGTCACCACTGATGTCTTCGCCGTTCTTGGCGTGTTTTTTCAGGATCGCAAATATGATGTCTTGCTTGCGGGTGCGGGAGAGGTTTTCAAGGCCCATTTCCTGTGCTCTTTCAAGCAGTTGGGCAATGGGTTGCTTTTTCAGATCAGTTAGATTCATAGGCTAGAGTTTTTGTAAAGTTTGGGTACAGGAAATCTGTAATAGGCAACGCAGCGAAGGCCAGAAATAACAATGATGTTGTTGATGCAGGCTGAGATGCCGATCGGTTTAAAAGATAAAGAATTTTGGATTAAGTCAGTCGGGTTTGAGACTGGAATCCGCGCCGTTTAACGGGGATGCGGCTGAATATAATTGCTCAAAGACCGGCTGTCTACAAAAATTTGTATCTTTGTGTGACCCCGGAATGTTCGAATTCCGGGGCTTATCAGGTTTCTGGTGTCAGGAGACACC
>DITX01000011.1:0-1027 GCA_002422225.1 Gammaproteobacteria bacterium UBA6173 | reverse complement strand
TGCAGATTTTCAGGCGTCCATCATATTCGTCTGCCAGTTCGTCAAGCACTGGGGCGATCATTTTGCAGGGGCCGCACCATTCAGCCCAGAAGTCCACCATGACTGGCGTGTCAGACTTGATGACGTCTTGTTCAAAGCTAGCATCAGTAATGTGAACGATTTTGTCGCCCATAGGAACATTCCTTCAATGTTGGGTCAGGGTAAGCATCAGGCGGGAAGCTAGAGCGGCTTAATGACTGCGGTTGTCAGTAAAATAACTCGATTTTTGTCAGCCTTGGGTGGCTGACGGGTCTTGTTGTCTATCATAAGGGCAAAAAAACTTGTTTCAAGTGGTTCTTTTTGGATGGTGGCTGCGACTGATTCAGCCTGCGGGAACCGGGAGGTTCCTCGCAACGACGCTGCGCGTCTGATTGTTGCTCGCTCTCCTCCCGATCCCCGCAGACTGAATCCGTCTCTCCAACCTGCAGTTCGCATCCATTCTGGCACAAGCGCAGTGGCAATCGGGACGCGCCACTCAATTCTCAGGGAAGGCGGGGGGCCGGAAGTGAGCGAAGGACAATAAAGACGCCGGAGGCGTCGTCCTGAGGAACTTCCGGGCACCCGCCTGACTTACCTCTGACGTAACGTCTGCTTTCCTCAGCGTTTGTGCCTCACGGTTAAGCATCTTTCAGCAATCGAGCAACTTTTTTCGCAAAGTACGTCAGGATGGCATCGGCGCCCGCGCGTTTGATGCAGATGAGCGACTCCATGGCCACGGCATTTTCATCAAGCCAACCGTTACATGCAGCAGCCATGTGCATAGCGTATTCGCCACTGACCTGATAGACCATGGTGGGCGCACCAAGCTCATCTTTGACACGCCGAACAATGTCCAGATAAGGCATGCCGGGTTTGACCATCACCATGTCGGCACCTTCGGAAAGGTCCATGGCAACTTCGTGGATGGCTTCGTCAGAGTTGGCAACGTCCATCTGGTAATTATGTTTATTGCCTTTGCCCAGATTGCCAGAGGAGCCGACCGCGTCGC
>DITX01000009.1 GCA_002422225.1 Gammaproteobacteria bacterium UBA6173 | reverse complement strand
CCACAAATTTTCCTGAAGACCCAAAAATCTTTGCCTGATATTGTCATCATATTCACGGATGTGCCCAGCGAGACGAAAAACATTTGTCTGGTCTTCTGGATCGTTCCAGGTTCCGTCGAACAGGAGAATCAATCGTTGTTTTGTCATGTAGCCTCCGCTGTAGGTGAGGCGGCTTTACAGTTTTATTGTTTGTAAGAACGACTTTCAACATGACTGTTTTTTTACCACCCTGTTTAAACCTGATAGCAGAACGTTCTTTAAAAAACCAAAAAAAGTGTCTCGGTTTATCGTGCGCTGCTTGGATTTGTGCTTTGGGTCACATTTTTGATTGTGAACGTTGAGATAAGGTGCGGCTCATAGCTGAAGTAGTCTTTCACTACGCCAAACTCGTACCAGATTGACTACAGAAGTATGCCGCATGTACACAATACGAAAGGGTGGATGGATAACTTCACGGATTTGCTCTTGATCAAACTCCGGAACTTTCCTACCCGAATCAGGGTGGTCAATCAGCCTTTGTGCCTTTCCCAGTATGGCACTTACAATTTGCTGACCGACTTCAGGGACTCCCTGCTCCAAGTAATAAGTCTGAATACTCTGAAGATCGTTTAGCGCAGACCGCGCAATAATAAGCTTCACTCACGCGATACCCAGTATTTTCTTGGCTTCGTCCAATGTGACGGTATTGCCCTCTCGGATATCCGCAAGACCTTGAGCTACGGCCTTCACGAACCGCAATTCTTCAGTGGATTTTTCATAATCTTCAAGACCTAGCACCACAGCAACCCCGCGACCACGACTCGTTAGGAGTATAGGTCGATGTGTTTCATTTGTACGCCCAACGACCTTGCCAGGATTGACCTTCAGATCAGATAGAGGAATAACATCCTCAGAGAATTTTGCTTGCATGTTGATGCTCTCCTTCTAAACAGGTCTCTTAATAGCACCTGTTTAAAGCTGCCGTCAAGAAACATAGTGTCAGTACTGAGTATAGCGTTCATGGCGATACTCCTTTGTGAATGACGTCTAACTTCACTATAGACAACGCCGCTGCCTGTTGCAGCACAGTTTGCAACGCTGAATTCTGAATCGGGTTCTGTCCCAACTTCACGGCACAGCTGCCGCACCCGGGTGCCAGCTTTGGGTTGTGGTTAAATACCACAGGCGTTTTTCATGTAGCCAATTTTGTTCAGATCATGTGCCTCTAACCAATCGCGGGTGGTGGTGATGGAGTATGCAGCTACCTTGTCTGCCCCTAATTCTGCTTCACTTACAACCATCTCGGCATAGGTAGCGCCAATATCCACTGCGACAGCAGCAATAAATTGGTCAGCAATTGCGCTTCTTCGCGCGCGAAGTTGTTCCCCGGTTTCCAGATGCTGCAGCGCAAGGGTGGCACTCCGTTCCGGGTCCATAGTCTGTAAACCTGTTTCATAGGCTGTGCACATTCTCTGGATGCACAAATTAATGTCATGGTCGTAAAACTTGTCTGCGTACTCAACAATCAGTTGCGCGAGTTGTGACTCTGCGGCGTTGTCCAGTTGATGCAGGACATGAGTGAAAACGCCGGTTGCCTCGATCTCATCCGCCTTTGTGTCCACATACAACCAAACATGATTAAGATGCAGGTCGGAGTCGGCAGGCGATGCCGAAGAGAATCGATTTGGGTCAGCGGTTGTACTCCCACTTAGAAACGGGCTGAGAGGCGGGTTTTGAGACAGAGCCTGCTCTATGCGTATAGACCTAAATCATCTCTCCGTATACTGACCAGTTGGCTATGTATGCAGTTATGTGAACGGCATCACCCTTAAGCTAAAAGGCCGTCACGGGTTCTGCCCCGACTTATCGATGTCAGCTAGCAACACAAAATGCTCTACCAGCTTTACCATCATTTCTTTTTGTTCTGGCTTGCTCTCAGCCACCAGCAAGGCTAACGCAACCAAGGTGTTGTCGTTTATCAGCTGCTCAACCGGACGCTTCAGTAAATGCTGGTTTAGGCGCAGATACCACAAAAACAGGAATGAGCCTGTTCGCTTGTTACCATCTGCCAGCGGGTGGTTCTTGATCACAAAATAGAGCAAGTGAGCAGCTCGGCTGGCGACGTTTGGATAAAACAGATCATCACCAAAGCCTTGCTCAATGGTAGCAATTGCTGATGCCAAACCATCACCGCGCACTTGACCAAATAACTCTGTGGCTTCACCCTTTCTTACCAGTTCTGACTTTAACTGAGTCACAGCACTCAATACTTGGTCCAGTTCCAGTGATCTCATCCCATTTTGTCGACCAGACTGGCCAGTGAGACTTTGCTCGTCATAGGCCTGTAGCAGGCTCCAGCTTCGGGCATAGTCGCTGATGACATACAGGACAGCTTGACCGTCACTGCTTATCAACTGTTGATTGGTCAGCGTTTGAGATAGCAACGTCAGCACCTGCTGAAACTCGACACCGCGCTCCTGCAATCGTTGTTGATTCAGCGTATAACCTTGAACCAGATGCTGCCGCAGAACATTGGTTGCCCATTGCCTGAATCGTGTTGCCCGTGTTGAATTGACGCGGTAGCCGACTGAGATGATGGCGTCGAGGTTGTAGTGCTCAACATTACGTGTAACTGTCCGCTTGCCCTCCTGTTGAACTGTTTCCATTTTGGAAACAGTTGCCATGGCATCCAACTCCCCACTGTTGAATATGTTCTTCAGATGCTTAGATACAGCAGCCTTCTGGACATCAAACAACTCAGCCATTTGAGACTGAGACAACCAAACGGTTTCACCCGTAAGACGTACTTGTACGGGATGATCACCAGACTCAAAGATCAGGATTTCATTCATCAGGGCAGCCTTCCTCAAGGTCTGAAAAATACGACGGGCAATTCCAGCCATCAGCTTGCGGCGTTCTGACAGAAAATCGTCATTCGCCACCGGCCCTCTCTGGCAGCATGGTTGATACTACCTGTTTTTCGCCAGATAGGGCCGATTGATGTCAACGCCAGTCCAATTTTGACCCCCCAGCGTGTCAGTTTTAGATTATTGGGCACACCCTGTTGTTGCTGCGTCTGGTCTTAGTAGCCTCAGGTTTTCGTCTCTGGAGAGCGGGTTTTATACCTTACTTGCAGAACACCTGCGGCAATCAGCGCAGCGATGGCAATGATGTCGGCAATGACAACACGGTTAACAGCGTCGTTGTATCCGCCAACCGACCAGGCAATGGCGATGAATGAGGTGACACTGACAAATCCAGCAATAATCGCAAGGGTGCGTAATGCTGGCCGGAACGCGGCATACAGCAAAAACACGCCCAGCAGTCCAAAGAGCACGGCGCGGTGGCGCATCAGAATTTCAAGGTTGGGTTCGTTTATTAAAATGCCGTACAAGGTAGCCAGTTGTTCGTTGCCTAGGACGCCGGTAACGGGCATCAGGTGGATGATGCCGACAACTGCGATCAGAGTGCCGATTACTTTTTCCATGTTGTGTGTGCTCGGGGTTGTTTGGTCCTTGATGAGTGTAGTGGTTTGTTGGGGTACAGTCGTAATTGGGGTGGATTGGGATTATGTGGTTAAGGCCAAAAGCGTTTCAAAATTGAACAGGGTATCGGGGTAGAATCCGTACTTGCCGCAAATCAGACTGAGGCGGCCAGATGAACTCGGCAGCCCTTTACACTAAATTCGTCAGCACCGGCGTATCACTCAAAGTAAACTTCGGCACAACAACC
Source organism: Gammaproteobacteria bacterium UBA6173 (assembly GCA_002422225.1). Lineage (GTDB taxonomy): Bacteria > Pseudomonadota > Gammaproteobacteria > Pseudomonadales > Pseudohongiellaceae > Pseudohongiella. The sequence goes on along the minus strand of DITX01000009.1, from coordinate 5,204 downwards.
TCCCAACGGTTAATCTTGTTGTGGTGACGATACTGCTCTTCTGAATCCTCTGAATACCTGACGATAATAGCACTCACCACACACGACTCAATATGACCATCAATCCTGAGCGACGCAGCAGTTCTACCCACGACATTGCCTTGTGCATCCATCAAGAGAAATCTTCCGTTGTCCTCGCGCCAATTTAGCGGAGAGCCTAAAGTTAAGTCTGCAATATTTTGATGTATTTCAGCACTCTCAGCCTGCCGACCCGCATAGCCAATGTCTATTTCGCTGAGTGCGAGTGTCAAATAACGCTTGGTTAAATCCGGGTTAAATAGGTCAACGCAATTCATCTCAATTGAGGCAGCGATCAAACTGGAACTGAATTGATTTCCCGAGGGGAATTCGCATAAGGCAAGTGTGTTAGCAGCTCTTGTCATACCGACATAGTAAAGACGGCGTTCATCTTCATCCACATTCAAGTCATTGCTCCATCCGCCATCCAGGATAACCACATGCGAAAACTCCAAACCCTTTGCTGAATGGACAGTCCCAAGGTAGAGGCCGGATGTTGGTTTATGGCGTACTTCTCGCATGAAATCGTAAAACCAATCAATCAATGTTGCCCCTTTGAGTTGTGCATCGCCAAATTCCAGCCTGAGCTGCTCAATCGCTTCGGCAAGTAATTCAAACCAGTGCTCATCGAGGGTCAAACTTTCCAGGATTGCCATCAAATGCGAAGCATCAGCAGGTGAATTCAGGTTTGAAATACAATCAACAAAACGAACGAATTCTCTATGCCGCGTAAGTGCGGGCGCCCGAGATTTATCTGCAACCAGGTTATAAGCGACCTGATTCTGCTCACACCAGGCCTGCAAAGGAGCAAGGTATTTATGACTCCGAGCCAGGATGGCGCACTCGGACCAATCAAGACTGCCTGACACCAAGAGTGTCTGTAAACGGGATACGGCCGACTGGGCCTGGATGTTACCTTCCACCAAGTCGGAATCCGGCAGCACCAAACGCAGGACTTGACCTCTGGCTCTAACATCGCGCCCCGCCCATATTCCGCCAGCTGGTTCACGTTGACGCCCAGCATTGATTCGGATGGGATGATCTTGCTTCAGCCGTTCGCTATTCTGCGCGATAAGCTGGTTAGCAGCCTCGATAATATTTCGGGTTGAGCGATAGTTTTCCACCAGATACTCAATGCCAGCGTTGTAGTCTTCACGGAAGCACTCAATAAACCGATTGCTGCTATTTCGCCATGAATAAATATTCTGGTCGTCGTCCCCCACCGCAAGGATACATAGTCGTTGTTCAGGGTCGACATGCCGCCCCGCCAACGCACTTATCAAGCGATATTGCATTTCATCAATATCTTGATACTCATCCACAAGAATGTAGCGATAACCACCAAGTATCTGGTCGCGCAATTCGTCCTCACCCTGGGCTACGCTGTTTCCCTCTAGCAATGCTACAGCCTGAATCAATACCTCTTTAAGACGGTGTTCATCAACATTTTCAAAACGTTGAAAATTGACCCCTGTCATGCGCATCGCCATGCCATGGTAAGTTAATACGGTAACTCCAAAAGCGTCTTGACCCACAAGGCCGTGGAGACGTTTGCGAATCTCGTTAGCTGCATGACGATTGAATGTGAGTGCAACGATGGCGCGCGCCGGCACACGCTTGACGCGCAGAAGATAGGCAATACGATGAACAATCACGCGCGTCTTCCCTGACCCAGGCCCAGCGAGAATCAGCCTGTTTCGGTCATCGTCATCGACCACTGCGCTACGCTGTCCTTGACTTAGCGGGCCAACAATCGCATCCCACGACTCCTCGCTGGTCGCTCTGTCAAGCACCTCTTTGTTGCCAGGAAAGTAGCGCTGAATAAAGTCTTCCTTGTTCTGGCTGAAATAATCAATCACAAGACTGAGTGCAGCAGCCATCTCCTTAAGGGCCGTCTCAACATACTGGCGCATCACATGAACCTGAATTATACGTTCCTGATAATGTTCCTCCAGACGATTGAAATCACTTTTCAGATAACGACCTTTCTTGTCTTCACTGATTTCAATGGTCATGGCACGACGCATCACTGTCATACCATGGTTGAGAACCAGAACACTTTGTTGATGCAAATACAACAGCACATGCTCGACGGCTCGGCGGCGTTCACTTGGAGGTATAAGAGCTGCCAAATGCATATCCCTGATGATTAAGTCTTCAAGCTCACCAAAGCTGGTTTCCACCATTGCATCTTTACTGCGCAAGTCAGCGGGCAACTTGCTGATCAGGAAGTTCACCAATACCCCGGCAAGTGCGCGGCGCTTCTCACCCAAGGCTTCCAGCCTGACCCATGAATAGCCATTAAGCACCTTCAGTTTCAGGTAATCTTGATGAATCGCCTTAATTTCAAAGCTGCTGCGATGGCCAGTGTCATTTGATTTGTCACGCGAGAGGCTCTTCAACAAAGTCAGCACTTGCACAGGCAGCAATTCAGCTAGCTCCAATCGTTCCTTCAATGCAGAGGTAAGAGAGCTCAAACACAGATCCTGCCACTCGCCGCTTGCTGCATCAGGGGCTGCCTCGGCTAGCTGTTCGAACAGTGCTTTTTCAAGACGCGCCGTGTCTTGCATGCGTTTCTCTGCTGGATTGACAACCCCATGACGCATGTACAGTGTTAGTTGGGTATCGTTGACCAATAAACCAAGTATTTCCATCTGACGCAAAGCGCCCACAATTTCATCTAAGGTCTGGCCGGTGATTTGCATCAACTCATCAGTACTCACGCGGTTATCAGCGCCAGCCGTTCTGATGTACTGAAGAATAGTCTGGAACTCGCGGGTTCTGCGCTGGGGAAGTTCTGCTCTTGCCAGTATTTTTGCAGCTTCTTCACCGGAGACACCTAATTTTGCGGGAAATATCTTGGTGACATTGGCTTCCCGCTTCAGATACTCGCCTCGTTCCAACCATGAAATTGCCGTAACAACTTTGGTTTCGGCGTTACGATCGTCAGCATCAAAACTGGTATCAACGGTGTCATCCAATAATATTTCACCGGCCGTAATTACCAGAGGCTCACCGTTGCGCTTCGTGCTTTCATAACGGACCTTGCGCAAAATTTGCTGAATATCTCGGAATGTCAGCCTCGAAGCTTGGCTGAGACTAAACTGGGTTTCAATATCATTGGGGTCATAAAGCAGCACGCAACGCGCATGCTGTTGATCTCTGCCTGCGCGCCCGGCTTCTTGAAGATAGTTCTCCAGGGACCCCGGAATATCTGCGTGGACAACGAGTCGAATATCTGCTTTGTCCACTCCCATACCAAAGGCATTGGTCGCGACAATAATTCTCAAATTTCCTGCTTTGAATGCGTCCTGCACGTCCTTCTTTTCATTCGGTTGAAGCCCTGCATGAAAATGCTCACAAGCCCATCCTTGTTCAGCAATAAACCGCGCCAGATCTTCAGCATTGCGCCGACTCGATACAAAGATAACGGCACCGCCACTGTTTTCACCAAGATGCGCCGTCAACAGCTCAAGTGTTCGCACCCTCTTTTCATTATCGCTGCAGGGCATAACATCAAACGAAAGGTTGGTGCGCTCCGGGCTGCCGATAAAAGTACGAAATTCAATTCCCAAATGCTCGCGAAAGTGATGTTGTATATCCGAGAGTACATCTGGCTTGGCGGTTGCTGTAAAGCAGCCAATCGGAGCCAACTCACTATCAGCAGTGAATTCTCGAATGAAACGGGCCGCATAAAGATAATCTGGCCGAAAATCGTTTCCCCACTTTGAAAGGCAGTGGGCCTCATCAAATATCCAGGCGCCTATCCTGCGTTTGCCAATAGCTTTTCTGAAACCCTGGTTCCTGAATTGCTCGGGCGAGACAAGAAGAATCCCGATGTCACCCATTTGCAGCTTATCAAGCACATCAGCTCGTTCTGGCAATGAAAGCATGCCATTGAGCGCGGCCGCACTTTCGATATTACGTTCAAGCAACCCATCTACCTGATCTTTCATCAGTGATTGTAGGGGTGAAATTATAATTGTGAGGCTGCCGTTCCGATGATATCGATTCAGTGCAGGAAGCTGGTAGCAAAGTGACTTACCTCCTCCGGTGGGCAAAACAGCAAGTACGTTTTCTCCACGCATACCTGCGAGAATCGTGTCATGTTGCAGGCTTTCCCGTTTTTCTTTTGACCCATAACGAAAATCATCAAAACCAAAATAGCGTTTGAGTTCATGACGGGGATCATGTGTACGCAGGCAGTACTGACAACTGTCTGTGCCACATGGCACATCTCGCAGCTCCCGCAAAAGCTGCCCGGTTTTAGGATATTGATGATAAACCCACGGTGCCAACACAGAGTTGCCGCCTGATACGCGTAACCAGGCAAGCGCGTAGGCAAGGGGCGCGTGATATTCAGTGTTGTATAAATCGCGTGTGAGCAACAGGTTCAAACGCGTCTTACAAACCTTGAGATCACGTGAAAAGGCTGGATCAGACTCCTGTAGTAAACCGGGTATCAATGTTGCGACGTCCGAAAGGTTGCGCGGTCGCTGGCCTGTCAAAGCAGCAAAAAATGCACCCGCGCCAGTGCGAATATCTGATCCAATCAAACTTTGGTAACAGAGCAATTCGTTTTGGCGCGTCTGCCCAAGGTTTTTGAATGCCAGCTTCTGATCACCAAACAGCTCCCATGTCGCCCTGCAATCTGCCAGCGGTGAGTTCAGGCTGTCTCGAACCAACTTGTAATCTTTGATCAGTCGATGATAAGGGTTCTGGGGAAATGCCAAAGGTGACAGCAAGAGAGTATCAATAACGGGTAGCGACAGCAGCCTGAGAGCATTACTGTTTTCTTCAAGTACCGGCAGGTCATGCGCCAGAATATTATGCCCAAGCAGGCAATCGGCCCCCTCACCTAAAGCATCAAGCGTTTTAAGCGCGTAATCCAAGGGTGATGCTTTGTTTATGGTGAGCTCGAGATGTTCTCCCGTATCAACACGAATTGCACCCACCATATGAATACGTATGGGAGCTTGCCCCACGGGAGCGCTTGCAGTTTCGAGATCGAGAACAAATGTCGATGTCGGAAATTCGGGCGAAAGATCCCTTGGTTCCGCGCGCTGTTTGAATGGCACGGTGTCAGTCATTGTTTATTACTTATAAATTCCATCGCACTCACTAACTAGTGCCCATCCAGAAACTCA
>DITX01000025.1 GCA_002422225.1 Gammaproteobacteria bacterium UBA6173 | reverse complement strand
CTCGGGTGAGTTCTCCTGGTAGACCGACTCGATGTGGTCGCAAATCGCGGCAGTCACGTCCTCTACCTTGTCAGGATCGTTCCAGATTTGGTCAAAGAGCTGCAGATACATCTGCGCATGGGCTGGCTCGTCCATGCGTGTAACGAAATTAGAGATAGCGTTTCCTTGCTGATAACCGAGATCGACAGCCGTGAAACCATTAACTGGCATGTAGGCAGTCGATTGTTCGCTTCCCGCCAAATGAATGAAAGACTGCATTGGGGACTTGGTTTTATTGGAGCGAAACCTGGCTTTCTTACGAATCCATTGCGCGCACTCACGAGCCACTGCACGTTGAGTTAGTTTGTTGCGCAGCTGAATTTCAAACTCAGTTCCATACAGACCCGTTTCTCGTTGAGTCTTGGGAATAAAGAATTCCCTCCTCTCTTTTTTCAGCCGATCCGTAACCTCATTGGGTACAAAAGTTGGCGCGGTGAAAATAAACTGCAATTTATCCACGCCAGCCAGCTCTTTCTTCAGTGCTTCAAATGCATAGATAGAAAAACAAGACGCAGCGATCCTGAGACGAGAACCAAGACTAATTGTTGCCCTCAAGTCGTCGCCGAGCTGCTCAGATATGTTGTCAATGATCCTCATTTAGTAGAGAACATCGCAATTCGGATGACATTGTGGTTCATTTCCGTTCACGCCTACCCTATCCTTGTATTTAATTAGGATACTACCCTAAGTGCTTAGCGCCGCACAGTGTAGAAGAGCTAAGAGTCGATGGAACCAATACTGTTTACGACACCTATCCCCTAGCGCCACGACCTACTCCAGGATGTTCATAGCCAGGCGCCAACACCGCCGCTTCCACGCCATATAGCGTTAATGGATCCTTTAACCATAGCGGGTAGTCTTGCCATGGTAACCGGTGATCTGGCGAGCAATCCACGCACCATTTCCGTAGTACATAACCTGCCAACGCTGCCCTTATCCGCAGCCTGATGCTGCCATTGACCATCCCATAATCCAGCTCAGTAATCTCGGGATGTGGCTGATCCGGATGCGGGACCAATTCCAGTTCTACAATCCGGGTCCACTGAAAATCCTGATCGCTGGACTCGTGTTTCTCAACTGCCAGGCCCGTCTCAACGACAGGATTCAGGATACGTGTGATGACAAACTCCTGAAAAGTTTGCGACAGCCGGTCGAATGCCCTCACATGCCAGTGCAACCCGGTATCTATCAGGGCAAACGGGACAATTTGTCGTTGCGTCGAACCACTGCTTTGAGAATGATAATTGACTGTCAGCGGACAGCGTTGATGAATCGCTCGTGTAACCGCTGCCAGCACATCGGGCAATGGCAGCGACAACCGATCCGGAACGGCGTCTGAAATATCCCTTTCCGCGACGGTGGCTGCACCATCACCAAACCCGTGCGCTAGCCAAACCAGAACACGCGCGATGGGATAGGTAAATAAGGGCTGAAACTGCTGACCCAGGATATAAATTTTAGCCTTGGCATCGTAGTCGATGTTTTCTGGAGCCAGAGATCTGTAGAGAGCAAAGTCGCGCGTGGCCGCAGCAGACTGAATGCCAAACCTACGAACCAGGTCAGCTCTGCGGATGTCACCCATGAATCGAAGCCGCAGTTCAATGTACGACAAACGGTCGCACTGCGCCTGACTAAGATCAGTCAATTTGGGAGACAGGTTTTGAGCGCTCATCTATTCCTCGTCAGAAGCTGGTTTTGCGGGGGGCAGTATAGCCACACGCAAAGAGATGCGCCAATCTCTCCTTTTTTATTTCAAATATACATCTTTTTAATTGTTATATTATAATCTTTTTGATTTTAATAAATTCATTAACAAACCCATTCCTCTCAAACCATCTCGGACTAACAGGAGAATTAGACATGGACGTTCAAAATTCACGAACTAGAAAAATCTGGTTTGAATTCAATTCATGGATCACTGGACGACTCGAATTATTGGATCTAAACCTATTAACGCCCGCGTTGGTGGCAATCACGTCCCACATAGCCACAGCTGAACATATAGATGTTAGCGTACTCGTTTTCCTAGCAATCGCTGCCGGGTTACCACGACTGGTCGAGCTTTGGCGAGAGTCAAGGCAATTGGCGAGGCGCGCGCTGATCAGTCTGGCGGCAGTTGCATCTGGTGTGGCGGCATCCATGCAACTGCTAATAATCACGACATAGAATTAAAGTTTCTGCAAATGGTGCCCTCAACGGGCGCTCGTTGCGGAATTGGTTGGTACGAACCCTGCTAATCTGACCACATATCGACCATGACACAGGGGGACATATCGTGGGTCAGACAGAAAAAATGCCGGGTCTAGGATGGGTGAAAATCCGCAAATTCGCGGCGTTGACCGGGTATACCGTTAACGCGATCCATTGCAAACGGCGCCGCGGCGACTGGGAAGAGGGCATCCTGTGGCGCAAAGCGCCTGACGGCAACATTCTGATTCATTTTGAAAATTTTCAGCACTGGGTTGGCGGTAAGTAGGAATTGGTGAACTCATGGATAAAAGTCAGAAATTTTTACAATCGCTACCCAAAGGGGTTAGCATCCACGGTAATTCCGTCCGTCTCTCGTCTCAATACCGCGGAAAAACCTGCCGCGAAACGCTGCGCGGCAAACCCGTATCAAAAACGACAATCGCGTACGCCGAGAAAAAAATCGCAGTCATCAGACTAGAGATCGACGATGGCGTTTTCGACTATGCTAAGCACTTCCCTAACTCAAAAAACGTTCAGGCACTTAGCGGTGGTTCCGCCGCCAACAGAACAGTCGCTGAAGGCCTTGAGCGCTACCTGGAGCGAATCAAACAACGCCGAGCCCCATCCACATACCAAAGCTATCGCGATAAATCGTATAAACATTTGGAACCTAAATGGGGTCATAGACAAATTCGCGACATTTAAAAGACGGAGATTGAGCGCTGGCAACTGGTTGAACTGCACGAAGCCGGTCTCGCCGCGAAGACCATCAACACACTATTTATAGTACTTCGCGGTATTTTCAGGGACGCCACTGGCGATCAAATTGTCATCACAAATCCATTGGACCTGATCAGCAACCTGGAGAAACCCGACGACCAGGAGGCCGATCCGCTGACTCAGACTGAACTGGAACGAATCCTAGCCACCCCCACTAGCCGACAGCAGGAGTTGAACCTGATTGGATTTAACGCCCGCGCCGGTCTCAGGTTGTCAGAAGTGCTCGCACTCGCCTGGGAAGATATCGACACCAGCACTTGGACGGTGCACATAAGGCGTGGTCTGGTGAATGGCATCTATAAAGCACCGAAAACGCGCGAGAGCATCCGTGAGTTTTCATTGCTGCCACCAGCTATTGTATGGCTGCAGCGCCAACTGGAGATGACTGCAGCCAGCCGCCCGGAACCGATACAGGTGCTGCAACGCAACAACCGCGATTTCAAAACGGAGCAGCTGACCTTGATCTTCCGCAACTCCAGTACAGGTGAACCCTGGAGCAACGCAGACGTATTTCGCAAGATCTATAAGCGACTTCTAAAAAAGGCCGGGGTACGTTACCGGGGACCAAACCAGCTCCGGCATACCTTTGCCAGCTGGCTACTGACCAACCTGATTCCGCTGGAGTGGGTGGCGCCCATGATGGGTACCAGTGTAGAGATGCTAAAGCGTCACTATGCCAAACTGATTTCTGAGGACAAACCAGACATTGGCAGCGTCATCAGCAGTATGTTGGAAAAACAGCGCAAGATGGAAAGAGAAAGTACTACAGGTGAAAGGCCACGTATTACTGCCCAAAAACTGCCCAAACTAGGCGGCAAAAACCGCAAGCCGTTGTTTTCAAAAAGATTTAATGGTGCGGACGGAGAGACTCGAACTCTCACACCTTGCGGCGCTGGAACCTAAATCCAGTGTGTCTACCAATTCCACCACGTCCGCTTGCTGGCCGCTCCGAACGGGGGTCGTCCGGAGGGTTGTTATCGAGGCCGCGCATTATAGCCACATGCGCGGCGATCTGTCAGTTGCTGTTATTACTATTTCCAACCGCTTCAATCTGCTGCTGTAATCGGAACACGGTCTGATTCATCTGCATGCGGAAGGTATCAATCGCCTCTACCGCTTCCTCAACACGAATCAGCCGATCGCTCAAACCACCAGAGCTCGATTCCGCTGTGCTGATCTCGGCGCGCAGGTTGACCAGATCCTGCGCAACACCACGTAAACTCTGCATCTGCGTGTTCAGCGTGGTGAGCTGTGTGCTCAGTTGCTCAGATGAGGTGCGTAAGGTGGCCACATCGCGACGCGTGTCCTCAACAAAATTGGTGGTCTGTACCAGGCGGACATTGGTCTCCTCAACCGCGGTCAGGTTTTCCTGTGAGCGATTCTCAACGACAGCAACTCGTCCAGTAAGATCTGTCACGTCACGGTTGGTGGCATTGCGAGCCGCCCACAGCTTGTCGATTTCAGAGAAGTTGAAGTCAACACGCTCAATAATATTGCCCATAGTCTCTTCTGCAGAATCGCCCACCAGCGCCAAGCGGCCCTCCAGATCAGTAATACGGCGATTGGACTGCTCCAATTGTTGCAGGGTTTGAGTATGCAGCTCATATCCGTAATAGGCAGCGCCACCCAGCCCGATGGTTAACAGGGCAATCATGATACGCACCGGCCAGGTACTGACTTTGACCAACTCAGCATAACTGACGGGCTTGACCAAATCAGGCTGTTGACGCGCTTGTTGGCGAGACACCACATCGTCCCGGGATGGAACCATAGAGGGGATATTGTCAAAATCGTCGTTATCGCGCATCACTTACACCCTCGGCACAGCCATTTGTCTGGAAATCGCCGCTATTGTAGACGGTTTGCATCACTATGGGCAAAGGCAGAACGCAGCCCATTATCTTGAATCACCGGGAAATGTGGATTATGCTCACAAGCCCATTTTGAGTGTGACTGCCAAGCCCGGCGATCGCCATCATCAGACGTTTCGAGGACTGTATGAAATTAGAACTGCCAGAATTACCCTATGCTGCCAACGCACTGGAACCGCACATGTCAGCGGAAACCTTCAGCTTTCACCATGGCAAACACCACAATGCATACGTGGTCAAAGGCAATGAGCTGCTGGCGGATGCAGGCATCGACGCCGACAACCTCGAAGACCTGGTTAAAGCCAGTGCTAAAGTTGGCGGCCCACTGTTTAACAACGTGGCGCAGGTGTACAACCACAACTTTTTCTGGAAAAGCATGAAACCTAACGGCGGTGGCGCTCCCACTGGCGCAATCGCTGCCAAAATTGACGAAGACTTTGGCAGCTTCGAGAATTTCAAAAAGGAATTTGTAAACGGTGGTATCGGTCAGTTCGGCAGCGGCTGGGTGTGGCTGGTGTTGGATGGCGGCAAACTTAAAGTTGTGAAAACCCCGAATGCTGAAACACCACTGACCACTGGCGCAACCCCCGTTCTGGTATGCGATGTATGGGAACATGCGTACTACATTGATTACCAGAACCGTCGCCCTGACTTTCTGGCGAGCTTTTTGAATAATCTGGCCAACTGGGATTTTGCGAACGCCAATATCGCCTGATCAGACAGGAGGCGGTGGGCTTTGGCCTTCCGTCTCCGATTCTTCAAGCTGAGACATGATGCCTGAGTTTGCTGGCGATTTCGGAGCTTGCACAACCGCTGGCCAGCAAGTAGTAGAGCTTGGTGACAGCGGCTTCGGTGGTCAGATCACGCCCGCTGATGGCGCCGGCTCCCGCTAGGCTGCTACCTGCCGCATAACGACCAAAACTCACCACACCATCCAGTGGCTGTGACACCACCAGCACTACAATGCCGCGCGCAACCACAGATTTCACCTCATTGAGGAAGTCTGGACAACGAGAGGGCGCATTCCCAGAACCATAGGCCTCTAGGACAACAGCTCTGGTCACGGTCCCCGCGCAGACGGCCCGTAACAATTGAGCACTGATCCCAGGGTAAAGTCGCAACAAAACGACGGCGTTATCTGGCGGCAGCGCCAACGCTGGCAGCGGGTCAGATTGCTCGTGTAGCGTGCGGCGCGCACCTTGAAAGTGAATATCAATACCAATACTGCCCAAGGGCGGACAGCGTGGTGAATCGAAGGCATCATAGGCATTGGCCGACACTTTGGTTACCCGGTTGCCGCGCATGATCTTTGAGCCGAATACCACACAAACCTGTGCCATGGATGCCGGCATGGCTGCAGCTACTTCGATGGCCGAAATCAGATTACTGCGCGCATCACTGCGAGGGAATCCGAATGGCAATTGCGCACCAGTCAGCACCACGGGTTTGCCTTGGCGGCGTATGAAGTAACACAAGGCCGAACTGGTGTAGGCCAGTGTGTCGGTGCCGTGCAACACAACAAAACCATCGTAGTTGTCATAATGCTGCTCAATATCGGTGGCGATCTGTAACCAAACGGCAGGCGTCATGTCTGAACTATCAATCAATGGCTCATAACTGAGGGTTTGCAGCACCGGTGGATTCTTCTGAAAAGAAGGTCCCATTTCAATCAGCTGTGTTATCTCGGCAGCCAGGTCGGGCGCCGGCGCCAGCCCATGGGCAGTCTGCTTCATGCCAATGGTGCCGCCTGTGTAGATAATCAGTAATCGTTTGGGCATATCACTCCGGTGCTGGATCTCACAAACAATAACAATGCTAAGCCTTGGGCAGACTGATCACAATTTCACCCTCACGGTGCTCTGTTACCATGCCCGCCGGGACCACGGTGCCAGGCAGCATAATAGTCCGAGTGAACTGGCTACTGCCACTGCGGTGGGATGCCAATCCGTTATTGCTGTCGTTTGCGCTCCAACTGATTGTCCCGGTGACGGTGAGTTTGTCTTCTTGAACATCGGTGCCAAGTTCAAACGCTTGACCTTCCGGCACAGCAATCACAACTTCAAGCGCACTGCCGGTTTCGCGCAGAGAAATATTGGGTTGCTGAAAGCTCAGACCCGGGATGCCCGTGACCGAGGGCACTGGCCCTCCAAACACACTGCTCATCATGGCATCCATTTGCTGGCGGATGGCGTCCATTTGCTGAAATGGATCAATCGCCGTGATGGCTGGGTTTGATAAGTTTTGCAGGGCTTGTTGAGATGGCTGGGCCGAATCCAACAGGGCTTGCATCGCAGGTCCGGTCGTCGGAGGTGTTAGCGAATCAATTTGTTTATTGAGTTGCAATGCGTACAAACCCAGCGCGACTACCGCGCCCACACTCATAACAAGCAGGCCCACCAGCAGCTTTTTCTGGCCGGGCTGCGACGGCTTGAGGTCGGTATTATGCATCGTTAGCCTCCTTCACAATTACCAACGTCAGGGTAGAAATATCCGGCTTAAATACTGGGGATTACCGGTAATTTTTCAAGTGTGCCTAAAGCCGGACCGGTCACAGCCGATAGCCATATTGTTAGTTATTGCAGGAAGGCTCATGAACCCGTCGACCATTATAGGCATGCTGGCCAGCTTGATTTTGTTGGTCAGTGTGCTGTTTTTTACTGCAGAATCGGCCAGCTCGTTTTTTGATCCTGGCAGTCTGACCATAGTGGTAACCGGCACCATCGCCGCGACGTTTATCAGTTATCCTATGAAAGAGGTGCTCAGGGTCATCAAGCTAGTGGCCCTAGTTTTCCGCCGGGAAAATACTTATACCCGCGATGACATCAAAGAACTGGTGCAGATGTCGCGATTATGGTTCCAAGGCAATATCAAGGATGTTGATGAAGCGCTGGCACGCACCAAAAATCCGTTTCTGCGCAACGGCATTCAACTGGTCATCGCCAACACCTCTGAACAGGAAATAATCGACACCTTACGTTGGCGTATTGCTCGGGTGAAAGCGCGGGAACGGGCCGAGGCGCAGATTTTTCGCACCATGGCCAGCTACTCAGCAGCTTTTGGCATGATTGGCACGCTGGTTGGCTTGGTCAACATGTTGTTTGTGATGGATGCCGGCAGCCTGGATACCATTGGCCCACAGATGGCGGTTGCCTTGCTGACAACGTTCTACGGCATTCTGCTTGGGAACATCCTGTTTAAGCCGATTGCAGTAAAACTGGAACGCCGCACTGAAGAGCGTCTGATTGCCATGAATATGGTGCTCGAAGGCGTGTCCATGATGAGCAAACGACGCCCGCCTTCCTTCATCGAGGACACCTTGAAGTCCTTTGCTGCACAGTTTGACGATGAAATACGTGACGGTGGTGCGCCACCTGCGGTGCGAAAAAAATGATTACTTACTCGCCTCATCAGGACTTTTAATCCGTGTCCAGCAAATATGATGTAGACCTGATTGGCGACGACGGCCCCGCAGAAGATGGCGAAGGCGAACCGTGGATGACCAGCTACCTCGACGTGATGACCCTGCTGTTTGCGTTTTTTGTGATGTTGATGTCGATGTCAGAAATTCGTGTGGAAGAAGTGCCAATCATCACGGTGGCACAAGCGCTGGGCTCACCGGCAGGCGCGGAGACAGTCACCATCACACAAAGCGGCACGGGTATTGAGGCAGGCCTTGCACCCGGCGGAATTGGCGTTCTGCCCGAGTACAATGCCATGCTACCAGGTCAGAGCAGTCAAACACTGGCGGAGGCAGCGGATACTGGCAGCACTGAAGCCGATGACAATTATGCTGCGCAATTTGGTGAGCTTGAGAACAGCCTTAATTCGCTGGCACTCCAAGGCGTAGACGCCACACCCGGGCGCGAAGGGCTGACCTTGCGTATAGCCAACAACCTGTTGTTTGCCAGTGGTCAGGCCGAATTGATGTACGAAGGCATGGTGCTGATCAGCCAATTGACACAAATGCTGGTCGACTTTGAAGGGGAAATTTCGGTTGAAGGCCATACCGACAATATACCGATCAGTACAGCACGCTTCCCGTCCAACTGGGAGCTATCCAGCGCGCGTGCCATTTCGGTACTGAAATTTCTGGAACAAGATGGCATCGCGGCAAACCGCATGCGAGCGATTGGTTACGCAGATACCCGCCCGCTACAGGCCAACGACTCAGCGCAGAGTCGCTCTGCCAATCGCCGTGTGGAACTGATTCTGCGCGAACCTTGATTAACTTGCAGCTTTACAAAACGCTGCCATTTCGTCCAACACGGTAACAGCTTCGGGCAAACGTGGCACAAACAATGGCCAGACATGTGGCTGTCCTCGCCAGATCTGCAACTCAGTCGTGACACCTGCAACGGCCGCCTTTTCAGCAACACGAATACCATCATCCCTGAGCACTTCGCTGTCACTGACATAAATCAGCAGTGGCGGAAAACCCGTGTAATCCGCAAACAAGGGCGAAGCGCGTGGATCCAGAGCATCTGCACCAGCAAGATACGTGGCGGCAGCGCGTCGAATGGAATCGCCACTGAACATTGCGCAACTGTGACTGTTTGAATCCAGCGACACGCCCGTGGTGCTTAAATCCGCATAGGGTGACAACAACATGGCGGCCGCTGGCATTGGCAAACCTGCCTCTTTGATTTGCGCCAGCAAAGACAGGCACAAACCCGCACCGGCAGAATCACCTGCCAGCACAATGGTACGGGGATCGCGTGTTTCCAATAAATAATAATAAGCCGCCAAGGCATCATCGGCAGCGGCTGGGAAGGGATGCTCTGGTGCCAGGCGATAGTCCAGCACAAACACCCTAGCCCCCGACTGCTTTGCCAGTCGGGTAGTAAATGTACGATAGGCCAGTGGCGAACCAAAAAGGTAACCACCACCATGGCAATACAAAATTACCTGTGAGGATTTTTCACCGGCCGGAATATTCCACTCAGCGCGAATACCGTCCTGCTCAAAAGCTTCAATCTCCACATCCGTGGCGACCGGATTACGGCCCATATCCCGATCCAGCGATTGGCGAAAACGCGGCGCGTCAAAATCGGGGCTGAGCAACTTAGGTTTAAAATTGCGCCGCAGAAACCAGCTGATCAGATAGGAACGAACGCTGCGCCGCTTGATGGATTTGCGTGTTAAGTTTGCTGTGTTTGCCATAATGTACCAGTGCCTCAGTAATTTTTATTTTGTCAGGAGGGTATTCAGACCAGTGCTTTGAGTTTCTCAAGCTGCTCGGTCAGTTGTTGCGTAGTCTGGCTTCTGATGGTGCCATGCCCCACTTTGCGTCCAAGCTTGAATGCTTTGCCATAATGATGCGGATGGCAATCTGCAATAGCGGCGAGTTGCTCGATTGCCGGCACGGTGCCAATAAAATTAATCATGGCGCTTTCACCAAGTTTTGCCGTTGATCCCAATGGCAAACCGGTGACTGCACGTAAATGATTCTCAAACTGACTGCACTCAGCCCCTTCAATTGTCCAGTGACCTGAGTTGTGCACACGTGGCGCGATTTCATTGGCCCGCAGGCCACCGTCCACTTCAAAAAACTCAAACGCCAGCACGCCGACGTAATTCAGATGCTCCAGTACCGACGTCACATAAGCTTCAGCCACACACTGCAAGGCATGGTCAGTACTTGGCAGCGACAAGCGCAGAATGCCTTGTTCATGTGTATTGTGCACCAAGGGATAGGCGCGAATCTCGCCATCGCGGGCACGCACAGCAATCAGGGAAACCTCACCGGAAAAGTGTACAAAGGTTTCCAGAATACAAGGCACCGAACCCAGCTCCGCAAACGCATTGTCGACATCAGCGCTGTTACGTAGCACTTTCTGGCCCTTGCCGTCATATCCCAAAGTGCGGGTTTTGAGCACGGCAGGCAAACCAATGGTGTGCACGGCAGCATCCAGGGCCTGTTGCGAATCAACCGCGGCAAAGGGTGCAACTGGAATCTGCAGTTGTTGAAACAGCGTCTTTTCATTCAAACGATCACGCGCAATTCGCAGTGCTTCCGCGCACGGGAATACCGGCACGTATTGGGACAAAAACGCGACGGTTTCGGCAGGGACATTTTCAAATTCAAAGGTCACCAGATCAACCTGATCAGCCAACTGGCGCAAATGTTCATGATCGTTGTAGTCAGCGCAGATGTGCGCGCCCAGCGCGGCCGCACAGGCATCCACCGCCGGATCCAGAAAGATGAACTGCATGCCCAGCGGAGTGCCCGCCAACGCCAACATACGCCCGAGCTGACCGCCGCCAATCACACCTATTTTCATGGTTGTCGCGGGTCCGGATTGTCCAGCACAGTGGCTGTCTGTTGGGCGCGGAAGGCAATCACAGCCTGCTGAATTGCCGGGTACTTGTTGCCAAGAATTGATCCTGCCAGCAGGGCTGCATTGACTGCCCCCGCACGGCCAATTGCCAGTGTTGCGACGGCAATACCGGCTGGCATCTGCACGATGGACAGCAAAGAATCAACACCAGACAACATCGAGGATTGCACGGGCACACCCAGCACCGGCAAATGCGTCTTGGCCGCACACATGCCCGGCAGATGCGCGGCACCACCGGCTCCTGCAATAATGACTTCAATGCCACGGCCCGCTGCGTTCTCAGCGTAGCTGAACAACAGATCCGGGGTGCGATGGGCAGAAACAACCTGAACTTCGTACGGGATACCGAGCTTTTCCAGCATCTCGATGGTGTGACACATGGTCGCCCAATCGGACTTTGAGCCCATGATGACACCGACCAGCGCCGGCTTCCCTGAATTGTTTTGGGTCATTTCTCATGCCTCTTGGCCGGAGCGGAAAAAGTCGCGAGTATACCGGAAAACCATCAATTTCAGAACTTTTCAGAATTTCTCGGGCCGGAGTACTTCCACAGACGACAAAAAACAGATCATGGCGTAATCGGCGTAATACTGCTGCTGCACGTGTTGGCTCAGCTTTTCTGCCAGTGCCTGGCTGCAAACAACCTCGATACGCACATTGCCGTCGTTATCCCAGCCGGCGTTGCGCACACCGACAATCCCATCAGGGTGGCAACACCCAAGCCGGTCGCGGCGCCTATGCAAGGCATGATCAGCGCAAAACTCACCAACCTGACTCCAACCCGTTTGAGCGCACCCATCTGTTTGGACGCAATCAGACCCATTTCGAGCAGAAGCAGCACCAGGCCCATCTGTCCGACTAAGGCCGGGCTGGCCTGCTCAGCCAGCTCCACGCCACCATGCAACCCGATCGCCAGCAATAAAATGATCGATAGCGTTTCATACAAGGCGGGTGGCAACTTCAGCTCACTGCGCAACAAGCCCGCGGTCAGCCCAAACACAAAAAACAGTACTACCGGATCCCAGCCCATGATGCCTCCAAAATGGTCGCAACAGCTTACCCAAAGGGCGGATGGCGAGCAATCAGATTGGGTACGTTTTGATATCAGCTCAGGATCCTCGGGAATCTGCTGCCGCACAGGACCGGCCGCATCCTCTGCGTCATCGCCCGATCATGCGCGAGGACTGTTTGAGCTCCGAACGCGCAGCGTGAGAGCGAGTTCCGCAGCGCCGGGCGTAAACTCAGATGATACGGCCGGTCTGGGGGGTACACCGCTGCCCGGCGCGGCCACGACCCAAAACGCGGCTCCGTCCGGAGGCCTGCGGCAGGGCGATCTGCGTTGAAGAACAATCAGAGGCAAAGCCTCGTTCTGAGACCCAGTCGCCCTGCCGCAGTCCGGGGGACTACAGCACAAAAAAGGGACACAGGTCACCCTGCATCCCTTTTGTTTATTGACTGGAGCCAGAGTTGATCATTTTTTGATCCCTCCGTNNCCATACCGCCCATGCCACCCATATCTGGGCCGCCAGCCGGCTTGTCTTCTACAATCTCCGTCACCATGCACTCAGTGGTGATCATCAGACCCGCCACTGAACCGGCAGCCTGCAATGCGCTACGGGTCACTTTTGCTGGGTCGATAATGCCGGCTTCAACCATGTCTACGTACTCGCCAGTCGCCGCGTTGTAACCAACGTTGCCCTTGGCTGCTTTGACTTTGTCGAGAACAACTGAAGGTTCGTCACCCGCGTTTTTCACGATCTGACGCAGCGGTGCGGTCACCGCACGCAGCAACAACGCAATACCCACGTTCTGGTCTTCGTTGTCGCCTTTCAGGTTGCCGTCGATAGCCTGCAATGCACGCACCAGCGCCACGCCACCACCAGGAACCACGCCTTCTTCAACCGCAGCACGGGTTGAATGCAGCGCATCTTCCACACGGGCCTTCTTCTCTTTCATTTCCATCTCGGTGCCAGCACCGACTTTGATCACGGCAACACCGCCCGCCAGTTTGGCGACGCGCTCTTGCAGCTTCTCTTTGTCGTAGTCAGACGAGGTGTCTTCGATCTGACGACGGATCTGGCCTACACGGGTCTCAATTGCCTTGGGGTCACCAGCACCATCAATGATGGTGGTGTTTTCCTTAGACAGCACAACGCTCTTGGCGTGACCGAGGTGGGACAGATCAGCCTGTTCCATGCTCAGACCGACTTCTTCAGAAATCACGGTACCACCGGTCAGGATGGCGATGTCTNNCCTGTGAGCACAGCGATGTCTTCCAGCATGGCTTTACGACGATCGCCAAAACCTGGCGCCTTGGCAGCAGCCACTTTGACGATACCGCGCATGTTGTTGACGATCAATGTCGCCAGCGCTTCGCCTTCTACGTCTTCTGCGATGACCAGCAGTGGACGGCCAGATTTGGCAACGCCTTCCAGCAATGGCAGCATTTCACGGATGTTGGAGATCTTTTTATCAACCAGCAGGATGAACGGGTTTTCAAGTTCCGCGCTCATATTGTCCTGATTGTTGATGAAATAAGGAGACAGGTAACCGCGGTCAAACTGCATACCTTCAACCACTTGCAGTTCGTTGTCGAAGCCAGAGCCTTCTTCAACAGTGATCACGCCTTCTTTGCCCACTTTTTCCATGGCATCAGCAATGATCTGACCGACATCACTATCAGAGTTGGCGGAGATGGTACCAACCTGTGCAATCGACTTGGAGTCAGTACAAGGGGTAGAGATTTTGCCAATTTCAGCGACCAGTGCTTTGACGGCTTTGTCGATACCGCGCTTCAGGTCCATAGGGTTCATGCCAGCAGCCACTGACTTCATGCCTTCGTTCAGGATTGCCTGAGCCAGCACTGTTGCAGTGGTGGTGCCGTCACCGGCCACGTCAGAGGTTTGGGAAGCAACTTCCTTTACCATCTGCGCGCCCATGTTTTCAAACTTGTCTTTCAACTCGATTTCTTTGGCTACGGATACGCCGTCTTTGGTCACTGTTGGGGCACCAAATGACTTGTCCAGAACCACATTACGGCCTTTTGGGCCCAAAGTAACTTTTACGGCGTCAGCCAGGATATTTACACCGGTCAGCAGTTTCTGACGGGCGGCGTCACCAAATTTTACGTCTTTAGCCATGTTCTCTCTTCCTTATACTTCAAATGATGAATATGTCGCCAGCCCAGCAATCAAGGGGGCCGGCCGTGTGAGCCAGTCTTACTTCTCGATCACACCGTAAATTTCGTTTTCGCTCAGAATCAGCAACTCTTCGTCGCCGATCTTGACGGTGTTGCTGGCGTATTTGCCGAACACAACTGTGTCGCCCACTTTCAGATCAACCGGGCGCTTTTCGCCGTTTTCCATGATTTTACCGGGGCCTACAGCAAGTACTTCGCCTTGTGCAGGCTTTTCAGCCGCAGAACCTGGCAGCACTATACCACCGGCTGTTTTGGTCTCTTCTTCCTTGCGACGAACAACAACACGGTCTTGCAATGGTCGAATTTTCATTATTCGCACTCTCCTTACTGACTTTACAAACGTCGATGATTAACAAAAGCCGGTGGGCATACACCCGCCCGACAAAGCTGCTAAGTACTTGAGATGATACTTGTGTCCGATAGATGGGGCTGGTGGTGCAGATTTCAATGGTTGGCCAAAAAAAAAATTGGATTATGGCAAACGTTCATCATCTCGAGGCCGGTCACGGTCAACCACCTCGCCATCAATCACACTGCCGTTTTGGTCGTCTGCAGGGCGCCCAAATCCTGAAAAACCGCCACTCCTTGAGGTACTGTAAAACCCACCCATAAACATGCCGTTACCTTTGGCGAGCAAGCGGGACGCGAGTCGGCCACGAATGGCGGGTGTCAGCAGCGCAAATCCAATACAGTCTGTCAACAAACCCGGTGTGATCAGCAAGGCACCGGCAAAGGTCAACAACAAGGCTTCGACAATTTCCTGACCCGGCATCTGCCCTGAACGTAGACGTTGATCTGCACGGCGCAATGTTGTCAAACCTTGGCGCCTTAAAACCGTGATACCCGTAAACGCAGTCAAAATGACAAGCAACAAGGTCGCTAAACCACCAATCACATCCGCTACCGCAAACAACAGATAGAGTTCAGCGATGGGAATGACCAAAAACATCAACATGGGAAAACGCATAAAATTCAGTTTCCTGATACTCGCTCAAGCTCACTCTGCCGCGCTGCTACCCGAAACGCCAGAGCGATGGCGAGCAACCCGATGGCGACTGAATAAAGAAAAAAAGTTGTGTAACCCGCGCCCAACGCCGCCGGGGAAACACCTGCCAGCTGTGCGCCGTTCGTCAAGGTCCCTGCCGGCAAGTCAGCAAACATGGGCATGAGCACTGACAAGGGCCCGCCTGCATCTGCCGAGCGGGCGGCGGACTCGACTACCCGGCCGCTTTGTGAGGCCACCAGTTTACCCAGCAAGGCATACAACGATGAGAACAACGCATATTGTGTGGCTGTAAAACCCGCCGACGTCAACGATGACATATAGGCAATCAGCGCGGTACCAGCAAAGCCGGTGGCCAGATTATCGATAGTGATCGCCGCGTACAGTGATAGCACATCTGCGCCGCGCGTTGCGAGCCAGATAAACACCAAATTGGAGAACGGGCTGGCAAACACACCAAACAACATGGTTTTAATCACACCAAAGCGCGCAACACAATACCCACCCATCGCTACGCCCACTACCAGCGCTAACACACCAAATATTTTCCTGACCTCTGCGATCTGTCCGAGACTGAAACCGAGATCCACATAAAATGGCCCCATCAGGTTCAGCACAAAATCTGACAAACGATACACGCATATCAGCGCTAGAATCAGGCCGCCCAGCTGCGCACCAAAACGGCCAAAGAAGTTGGCCAACGGCTCACCATAGGCGCGTTTTAAATGGATGCCTGGCCGGGTAGGTCGCCCGGGAACTGGCAGGCAGGCAAGCGCCAGCAATCCCAAACCCGCCAATACACCTGCCACCTGCAGATAAATGCCCGCGGGGCTACTGCGCCAGACACTGACCAGTTGGTCGCCCGCCTCTGCACTACCGCCCACAAACAGCAATGCTTCCTGCAGCATCACGGCATTGCCGGTCAGTCCAGATCCCATCAACAGTGCCGCCAGCAAAATGATCATCAGGCGCACCAACCACTCCAGGCATTCAGTGACGGGCTTGCTTGGTAGATCAGCCACCAGACTTACAAATGGGCGCACACTGATTTCTCTGGGTGCAAGCAAGGCGCCCAACATGCCAATGCTCATCAGCCCGGCCATCACCGCATATGAAAAATTCCAGCTGAAGGCTTGTGCCAGAAACAGTGGCACCGCGCCCGCTACAATCATCGCAATGCGATAACCCCATTGGTAGGCCGCAGCCATGGCACCCGAGCGACTTTCGTCAACCGCTTCGATACGCCAGGCATCAATCACAATATCCTGCGTAGCGCCGGCAAATCCCACAAACGCCGCCAGCAAAGCAACCCGTAACAAGCTTAAGTCAGGATCGGATCCAGCGATCATCCAGAGGCCAAACATGATGATCAGCTGCATCAACAGCATCCACGAGCGACGCCTGCCGAGTAAACGATCCAGCAGCGGCAGCCTGACCCGGTCAATCACCGGCGCCCAGATGAATTTCAGGGCGTAACTGAGTGTTGCCAGAGCAAACACAGATATGGATTGCAGCGATACCCCGGACTGACGCAGCCAGACCGACAAGGTATCAAAGATCAGCAGAAACGGCAGTCCAGCAGCAAATCCAAGCAGAAGCATGACCAGCACACGACGCTCGCCGTATACCGCCAGCGCTCGCCAGCCAGTGATGACTTTAACCTCAGGACTGCCAGAGCTTGGCATGAGCCGACTTAATCCCGAAAGTTATTGTATTGCAGGGGAATCTCAAGATTGGCCTCGCGCAGCATCGCGATGACTTCCTGAAGATCATCGCGCTTTTTGCCGGTGACGCGCAGCTTCTCTCCCTGAATCGCGGTTTGCACCTTCATCTTTTTGTCTTTGATCAGTTTGACCAGTTTACGCGCCATGTCGGCTTCAATACCTTGCTGAATGGTGACCTTCTGGCTGGCCTTTTTGCCTGACAGAACAATGTCGTCCTCTTTCATGGTTTTGATATCAACACTGCGCTTGACCAGTTTATTTTTCAGAATATCCATCATCTGCTCAAGCTGAAAGTCCGACTCGGCAGTGAGCGTGATCTGAGCCTCTTCAAGCTCAAACGTGGCATCGACACCTTTAAAATCAAAGCGGGTTCCGACTTCGCGTGTTGCCTGGTCGACAGCATTGCGCACTTCGGGCAAATCCACTTCAGAAACAATATCAAACGATGGCATGGGGGTACCTCAATACTGGAAACAAGTCTTTTAGTGGCGCCTATAGTACCATCATGCCCGAAAAACACACGACGGGAGTTTCAGGTGTGAGTGGTAATCAATACCGTCCCTTATCAAGCAACTGGTATGTGCTGGGCGCAGGAGCCATGGGTTGTTTGTGGGCTGCTGCACTGCAAGCAACTCAGAATTCACTGGCTGCGCCGGTGCTGTTGCTGCGTGATCGCGCGTCACTGCTGAACTATCCGGGCTCCATCTCAATCGAGCGACCCAATGGCGACGTCACGCAGTTCAATATGCCTGCGCTGGCTAGCAACGCCTTACCCGCGGACATGCCACCCATTCAAAACCTCATACTGACCTGCAAAGCTCAGGATACCGAGGCCGCACTGGCGCAGATTGCCCCATACCTGACAGACACCAGCAGAATAGTGTTGCTTCAAAACGGCATTCGGGTTCAGCAGAACCTGACCGAGCACAGACCACCAGGCACAGTATTTTGTGTGAGCACCAGTCACGGCGCGTGGATCAAAAGTCCCTTTCATGTTGTACACGCCGGACAAGGAAACACCTGGTTGGGCATGCTCTCACCCGCCGATGCTCACGTACACCAAGACGCGCTGAAACAATTGTTGAAAGAACTGCCGGCCAGCGCCATGCACATCCAGATTGATCAGAACATGTCCGCCCGACTCTGGCTGAAGTTTGCCGTTAACTGCGCCATCAATGCCATGACGGTGTTTTACAATTGCCAGAACGGTGTGCTGCTCAGCAATCCAGTTGCAAGACAGCATCTTGAAAAGCTCTGTATCGAGATCAGTACACTATTGACGGCACTGCCTGAATGTCCCGCATTGCCAGATCTTTGGCAACATGTGCAACAGGTAGCCACAGCCACCCAATATAACTACTCGTCGACCCTGCAAGATATACAACGTGGCAAACCCACTGAAATAGCACATTTGAATGGCTGGTTGTGTGAACTTGCCGCCCGTCACCATCTACCCTACCCGCTCAACAGCGCCTTGCTAAACCATGTTAGCCAGCGGCAATCCAGCGCTTTTTGACTGTGTTAGAATCCCGTCACGATTACCATTGGATGACATGCGCAGTGAATGGCCCCTCTCTAAAAGAACAAACCAGTCGCAGTGTGCGCTATGACGTGCTGTTATTCGGGCTACTGATTACGCTGGTGATAATCGGTTTTATCCTGTCCTTGACCAGTGGCAGCGTGCGTATTCCCGTCAATGAAGTCTGGAACCTGCTGGTGAATGCCGACGCCTCATCAGCCTCCAGCTCACAAGCCCGGATCGTTCAGGAACTGCGATTGCCCAGGGCGTTGGCAGCATTTGCCACTGGCGCCATGCTGGCATTGTCAGGTGTGATGATGCAGGTGCTGCTTCGCAATCCGCTGGCAGATCCTTATATTCTCGGCATTTCTGGTGGTGCCGCTGTGGGCGCACTCGGGGTGATCATGCTGGGCCTAGCCAGCATCTGGATGACTTACGCTGCGTTTACTGGAGCGCTGTTATCGGTATTACTGGTGTTTGGACTTGCCGGGCGCCGACAAGGCTGGTCGGCCACCCGCTTATTGTTGACCGGCGTGGTGATTTCAGCCGGCTGGGGCGCGTTGATCAATCTGATGCTGAGTACCAGCAGCAATCAGACTGTGCACAGTATGCTGTTCTGGTTGATGGGCGATCTCAGTCAAAGCCGGGGACAACTCTGGCACTTTGTGCTGATACTGGCGGTTTTGGTGTTGATGATGGCGCAGGCCAGGCCATTGAATGCCATGGCAAGAGGCGATTTGCAGGCAGCAGCACTGGGCGTGAATGTGCGGCGATTGCGGCTGTCTTTGTATTTGTGCGCATCACTACTCACTGCCAGCGCCGTCACACTGGCTGGCAGCATCGGTTTTGTTGGTCTCATTATTCCTCACATGTTGCGTCTGTCAGGAGCACGCGATCACCGCAAATTGTTACCCGGTGCAGCACTGTTGGGCGGCAGTTTCCTGATGATGGCTGACAGTCTGGCGCGTACGGTCATTGCGCCACAACAATTGCCGGTTGGCGTGTTGACTGCGATGCTTGGTGTGCCTGCGTTCCTGTTGATACTGTATCGCAGCCGCATGCCGGCCAGCGCCTCGGGTAACCGGGAGCTGCCATGAACCCGGGCATGGCAGCCGCGCTGTTTCAAATACAACAAGTGTCTGTGACGATGGCCGGCAAACCCTTGTGTAATGACCTTGATCTGACACTTCGCGCGGGTGAGCGGCTGGCTATTCTTGGGCCAAATGGCAGCGGTAAAACCAGTCTTCTTCACACGCTCATGGGCCTGCAAAAACCTCGCACTGGCCAAATCAGTATCAACGCTCAGAACATTGCTGCGCTCAGTGCTGCCGCACTGGCCAGGCAAGTCGGCCTGCTGTTTCAATCTGCCCAGGATGAAATGCCCGCCACCGTGCTGGAAACCATTTTGTTGGGCAGGCTGCCGCATCAGCACAGCTGGAGTGCAATGTCGGAGCTCGACTGGAAACAGGTTGAGCGTGCGGTGACCCACATGGAGTTGAGCGAGTTTCTCAATCGGGATGTTTGCGAATTATCTGGAGGAGAGCGTCAAAGGGTTGCCATCGCCGCGCTGCTCGCGCAATCACCACAAGTGTTCCTGCTGGATGAGCCCAGCAATCATCTGGACATCTCATTTCAGATTAAGGCCATGCAGGTTTTAAGTAAGATAGTTCTTTCTGAACAACGCGCGTTGATCATGGCGACCCATGACATCAATCTCGCTGCCCGTTTTTGCGACCGTGTTCTGCTTTTAATGGGCAATGGTCGCTATTGCGAAGGACAAACCCGTGCGGTCTTGACCGAGTCGCTATTAAGCGCGGCGTTCTGCGTTGATATACAGAAAATCAGTCATCAAGGTCACGACTTCTTTTTCCCGGCCGGGTTTTCACCACATGCGCAGCGACCCTAAAAATCACGCCAGATGTGCGACTGAGATTTGATTAAAGCGCAGCCGTGGTCTACTCTCTGATCCGACATAAATAGCAGCAATTAACGTCAAATCAAACTATTACAAACCTTTACAACTGCAACATCTCTTTACAGCCGGTAAAAAGAAGAAAGATAAAATAAAAAAGAGATGCCTCAGTGCGCTATTTTCTGTATTAACAACAGTGGGCTTAGCTTCTGTGCCGACGATGGCGCAGGATGATGTTCGTCTGAATCGCAGCATCGAGACCCTTGCCAAGGGAGACCCGGTTTTTGGTCTGTTTACCGGTAATCTTTCGCTGGCAAATGCCCGCGCGCTGGCACGCTCAAACCTTGACTACATTCTGATTGATATGGAGCACACGGCATTTGATATGGAAACCTTGCAGGAATTCCTGCTGGGCATGACCGACAAACAGGTTGTCGCCCGCCAGGGTCATGCATAAATGCGTACAACACCTATTGTGTGTCTGCCAGCCAAAGGCGTTGAAAATGCTGAAGCCATCATCACCACCCCAGGCGTCAGCGCAGTGTTTGTGGGTCCAGCCGACTTATCCATGAGCATGGGTTTGCCAGGCAACCACCCGGAAGTGCAGGCAGCTATCGCCAGCGTCGTTGAGCTGTGCAACAGGCGCAATGTTCCTTGCGGTATCACCACAAACGCCAATGACATCACCGCACGTCTGGACCAGGGTTCCCTGATGCCAACCGTTGGATACTGGGGCGATGCCGGCATTTCTGGCAGCACTGAAGCCAACCTGTGTACGGCGCGTGAACACGCGGGTCGTACTGGCTGATCGTGTGCACTGCACTGGCCCCAAGCAGTGCAAGCAACAATCCAATCGAGTAGGAGGGGGAGTTGCC
>DITX01000120.1 GCA_002422225.1 Gammaproteobacteria bacterium UBA6173 | reverse complement strand
CAGATATAACTTATTGTTTTTAAACTGTTAAATTAACGTTAATGGCTTGTTAATAATTGCATTTTCCTCATGATTATCAACAACACTGACACCCTCTGTTCTTGAGCGCCTAACATTTAATTCACATATCGTATTGACTTTGTAAAAAGCAAGCGTACGATTTCGCACCTTGAACCGTCAGGTCGCCCTCCAAAAAAATGTCGAATTGACCATTTAAACGCAGAGTTATGTCCATGACGCCTTATTACTTACATCACCAGCACGCACTCAACAGCGGCTCAACCCAGCTGTCGTCCATGCCATGGGCGCAAATTGCCGTGGCGGGACAGGTGTTTTCAGTAGTGGTGTGCAATCGCAAGCTGCGTGATGAGAAGTTGAAATGGGGGGGCTGCCTGACCTGAGATCTGAATCAATCAGATAACGAGCCGGCAAATACAAAGGCCTCTGAATTTCAAAAGAATTCAGGGGCCTTTTGCATTCTGGGGCTTAAAAATACGAAACACTTTAAAAGGAAATACATCTGCTCAAAAAGCGGAGTTTGGTGACGCCTGAACAAGAGTCGACACCTGGAGCGACAACATGGAATATCGATTACGAAGGAACATAAAACTCGTTTACGGATTGGCATTTTTCACGCTTTTATGCTGATAGTGCCGGTGCTGGTACCCTTTTTTCAACCCAAAGGCCTGGATCTTGCGGAAATTTTTTACCTGCAGGCAGTGTACGCGGCGGTGATTGTGCTGCTGGAAGCACCATCAGGTTATTTCGCTGATGTGATGGGCCGGCGACTTGCCTTGCGTGACCTGGTTGATACAGCCTTACTGGGACAGCATGGGTTTGTCACTGGCGATGTTCGGGGTACTGTGGTTTACACAAAGCCTTACCGTGGCGATTGCCAATCGATGCAGGTACGCCCTTGAAAAGAAAACCGGCGCTGTTTTTGCATTGTTTGTAATCGGTGTATTGCCCTTGTTGGGCATCTTTGGCATGGCGTTTGGTAGTAACTGAATCGGCATCGGATTCGGGTTTGTACTGTTTTTCAGTCGCGGCTTGTATCAAGTCATTTTGGTCAACGCGCTGAATAGGCGAATTCCCGGAAAATTCAGGGCAACACTGAACTCATTAAACAGTTTGCTGTTTCGATTTGGTTTTATTGTGACAGGACCTGCTCTGGGTTTTGTGGAAGATCGTTATGACATACACACTGCGCTGTTATTGATTGGTGTGTTTTCGGCAATGTGTTTTGTATTGATCACCTTGCCATTGATTAAAGCAGTTCGCACACTCCAGGCCGCAGCGGTCTGAGTGTCAGCACAAACTATGGCTTGTTGATGATGTGTATGGTGTTGCTGGGATTTGGCACCGCCTTTACCTTTACACCATTGATCTCTTTATTGGGCAGTTGGTATCCAGACCAGTGCGGTACCGTAATTGGATTTGCTAACAGCAGCGTCGGCATCGGCATGTTGATCAGTGGTGCGCTGGTACCAGCGTTGACCCAAGCCAAGCCAATCCATCTGAGGGTTGGCGGCATCAACCAGCACAGTTCAACCCCATCTTGCTGCCATGGCGGTGAGCTTTGTCACCGTATTTTTTGCACTGGGTCAATTGATCGGTCCTGCAGTGGCGGGCGTACTCATTGAGTGGCAATAGGATTTTTGCTTGAGTTTTGGTTTGTGCGCTGCGTTGCTACTCGTTGGCACTGTGCTCAGTCATCGCAACCAACGGTTATTAGTACAACGCAGTTGAGAGGCTGTTACAAACGATTACAAAGTTTGAACGACATCCGCGCAATTGACGGTAACAATACTGCGTTTAATGCCGATAACCATCAAGCTGGCATTTGTTCCACTATCTTTGAGAGAAGTATTTTGCAAACTATCCCCGTCACCAACACTCTGGATGCGCGAGAACCCGGCTGCAATCAGTGCCGGGATCAAGACCACCAAGCCTTTGATCTGAGTTTTGCATTTCAGCCCATCGTGCGCGCCAGCTCACGCAGCATAGTGTCTTACGAGGCACTCGCTCGGGGACCTCAGGGGCAAGGATTTGCTTTCGTAAAACAACAAATCAACAACAGTAATCTTTACCATTTTGACCAGACCTGCCGCGTCAAAGCCATTGAGCTAGCTACCCGATTAAATCTGAAAGTGGCGCTGAATATCAATTTCACACCCAACGCGGTGTATCGACCCGAGACATGTATCAGAACCACCCTTGCTGCCGCTAAAAAACATGGATTCCCGATTGAGAATATCCATTTTGAAGTCACCGAAAGTGAAGAAGTGCAAGAGAAAAGCCATCTGTTTGACATTATTGCCGCCTACAAAAAACTGGGTTTCACTACGGCAATCGATGATTTTGGGGCAGGTTTTTCGGGCTTGAATCTATTGGCAGAGTTTCAGCCGGACTACATCAAAATTGACCGCGCATTGATTGATCGCGTCGATCAAAAACCCGCCAAACAAGCTATTATTCAAGGCGTTTTATTGACCTGCAAAATACTCAATATCGGCGTATTGGCAGAGGGTGTAGAACGTAGAGAAGAATACGAATGGCTTAACAGCAAAGGCATTGATTTGTTTCAGGGTTATTATTTTGCCCGACCTGGTTTTGAGCAATTGCCTGAGGTGGCAGACTCGACCTTCTGACTCGAGACGCCCCGCCCGCTCGAAAAGAACGGACAGGGCGATCGATGAACTCACAAACTCATCATTACTGACTTGGATTGTATGGTGGTTAAACCTGCCGTTGTGCTGCCCACGGTTCGAACAACACCGGGTACCGTATAGGCGCGCAATCCAAAGGCTGAATTTGAAATCATCGTACCAAGACCACCAACACTGCCACTGAACTCTGACTTTTCATCAAAATAACGTGCTGCTGTAATGGGCACCGGATCGCGCTGGAATATTTCACCAGAGAGTACAACGTGTGTATCACCCGACGAACTTGCCCAACCCCATATTGCGCTGGCGGTCCTGTTCTGCTTGCTGGCCTCCTTGGCAGACAAGCGCTACTTGACAGTAGACCTGTCAGAATAAGCGCTTTTCGCCGAAATACAGATCGTTTGCCACCTGCAGTTAACAATGTCGCCATCGCCATCTCCCCCGCCTTTATGGTTGTTGGGTAAGTTTCGATTGGCTCTTTTGTGCTTCCTGCACAGCAATTCGATACTACTCCGGCAAAATTTCCAAAACTGCCACCGGCACTACAGGGAATTAATCCGAATGTATCCAAACAATGGAGGTCGTGCAATCAATAATTGAATCCACTCATGTCGTTTCAAGAGCCGCATTTGAAGCATTAAAAAAGAGCGCTTTCTCAAGCGCCCCTTTTTAAGCAGTTGCAAATAGCAGCGTATTACAGCTGCAACAATACCCGCGCGTACAGTCGACGGCCACGGCCATCAAACACACCTGCGTCGTAGTTGATTTCACCGGCTTCACGGTAAGGAATGGTTGCATTAAACGCATCCAGAGCACCTACGGTGAATATAGTGGTACCCATTCTTTCGTTAGCCCACTCATGTGTGAAGCTGTATTGGAGGTCCACACTGCGGTAGCTGTCAATACGACGCGTCAGCAATGCACGAACTTCGTCGTTAGCAGTACGGAACGCGTTGTCATAAGCCAGATCGCGGTAAGAACCGATAAAGCGGGTAATAATGGCTGCGCTGTGATTATCCTGCATCCAGCTCAGGCTAATATTGCCTTTTTTATCCGGTAGTGAACGCACCAAGTTACCGTCGCCAGTAGTACCGGCAGCGTCAAATACGCCGGTTTCCAACAGACCCAGTTCCAGACCTGGAACATCGGCCAGCTTGTACTGACGCACGTGGGTGTAATCCATGCTGGCACGGAAACGGCCCCAATCGTTGTTCCAGGTGTAACCGACTTTTAAGTCAACACCATCGGCCGTAATGGTACCGGCATTGATAGTACTCAACACCGTCGTAGTCAATGCGCCTTCGTTAGTACCAAACGTACGCACCACACCTTCGATCTGATATGCCGCCGGGTTAACCACGCAGTCCAAGCGCGAGCCTGGCGTAACGTTGTTATAACCGGTCACGCCACCCACAGTCGCCTGTGTGGCAGGATTAGTGCCAAACTGCGCGTCAAGTGCCGCCGGATCACAAGGTGTAAGCTGATCCATTGCTGCCCAAGCACCGGTTCTGGTTGCCGGGATAGTGCCATTCAACACGTAGTTGGCTGGATTGGCTGCTGCCTGTTTAAACAGCTCCAGTTCATCGGCAATTGCCGAAATACCCGGCTGTGGCAGTACTTTATCGGTCAGATCAAACCGCCAGAAATCGGCGTTTACGCTCAAACCTTCCCAAACGCCTGATCCCGTCCAGATGAAACCAGCGCTGTATGTGTCAGCATATTCATTGCCAACATCAGGAGCAGGCCCGCCCAAGGTGTAGCTAAAGTTTGGTAAAGCGTGATCATTGCTGACTGGCAGCAATCCAGCGCGCACGGCCTGATTACGCAATGGATCGCGGAAGGTATTGCTGGATGCCTCCAAGCCCTCTTCCACAATACCGACGTTCGGCGCACGGAATGACTGCGAGTACGACGCACGGAACAATAACTCGTCCATGGCGCGCCAGCTCAAGGCTACTTTTGGTGTGACTTCACTGCCAATACGGCCGCCATAACTTTCCCAACGCAAAGCGATCTGGCTCTCCACATTCTCAATCAGTGGCAGCGACAATTCACCAAACACGGCTTTGACGTTTCGGTCATTGCTGTAGTTGAAGATACACTCAGAACACTCATAGTTGTTACTGACGTAATGTGTTCGGTTAGGTGCACCATTAACCCCCCAATCCAGAATCGCATTCGGCAAACCAGGTTTGTTCATTTCGGGCGCTATGGAGGCGTTGTTCTGCATACGATACTGCGCACCCACCGCAAACTGAGCGGTGCCGCCTTTAAGCTCCATCAACTCACCTGAGATCACTGCATCAATAACGCCCAGTTTATTGCGTTTGTCAGCGCGCTTGATGGTCGGGTTTATCCAATCCATCAATTCTTGAGAGTTTGCCAGCGCAGGGTTGGTCATCTGAGTCAGGAACGGGTTGTAGAACTGGCATCCACCAATACCATGGTTGTTACTGGTCAGCGCCAGTGCCAAGCTTTCTCTGGTAGTAAACACAAAACCTGGGAAGAAGGTCTGGGTGTACCCGTTGTAATAGGCATTGTCAAGGACGTTCCACATGGTGGGCACTGCGCCACCAAATGGACCAGGTGCATCTCGGAAGTTGAAGGTGCTGCTGCCGTTAGGTGTGCAGTTTGGACCGCCCAATCCGTTGGCCGCTAATT
Source organism: Gammaproteobacteria bacterium UBA6173 (assembly GCA_002422225.1). Taxonomy (GTDB): domain Bacteria; phylum Pseudomonadota; class Gammaproteobacteria; order Pseudomonadales; family Pseudohongiellaceae; genus Pseudohongiella. The sequence continues at coordinate 25,886 of DITX01000120.1, read as the reverse complement.
CTGCTCGGTCACGCTGGAAGGTCTGGTACTCTTGCTCAAAGCTGGTGCCGCTCCAGGAATAACTGACGTCGTAGTTAAAACGACGGTCATTCATGGCGTAGAACTCACCCTTCAGACCTGCCTGAGCGCCCAGCGTTTCAGTGTCAGTCACATTTGTATTGCCACCCTGTCGCGGGGCGTTACCCTTCCAGACTGGGGCGTAGAATGGCACGTTCATCCCGCCATTAGCCAATGCGTTGGGCACGTTCGGGATATTAGTTGGACGGGTCAGGCCTATATTTGGAGCGTAGTAACCCAGCTCCGCACTCATGCCGATACCATATCCACCAAAGGCTGGATTACCGGCATGTGAACCGGGTGCAGCCAGGAATACAGTTGGACCTCGGCTGACATTGGCGCCAGAGTCAGCACGCTCAATCTTTGAACCGGAATACTGGAAAAATGAATAAAACTCGGCTTTGTCACTGAAGGCATGGTTAAACGCACCAGCAATGCTGTCACGCTCCATACCCACGGTCATGTAGCTCCACTCTTCCGTGTATTCACGGCAGGTGCCACTATTTGAACCACGCCGATCGGTACGGGTACCGGTGAAGAATGAACGTCCATCTTCTCCGCTCAGCGAGTAACAAAGTGGGTCGGTCAAAACCTGCGATGCTGAGCCGCCCTCCGCCACGTTTCTCGCAGTAACGGCGGTATTGATATACGCCGTGTTTATTCGTGAGCCAAATGCCGGATTAGCCATGGTCTGGCTGATGTTACCTGCAATACCACCCACGGCACCGGTGTACTCCACGTTTTCATCATAAAAACGGCCAAACTCCACTTTGACCGGATCACGACGGAAGGCTTCCGCAGAAATCACAAAGTGTGTGTTGCCGCTATCACTTGCCCAGCCCCAGATGGCGCTGGCCGTCTGATCCTGATCACCGCGCGCAGCATCCAGTGCCTGCACGTCGCCGTAAATTTCAAGACCTTCAAAATCGGTACGCATGATCACGTTGATCACCCCGGCCACCGCATCCGATCCGTACAGTGCTGAACCACCGTCGGTCAACACTTCAACGCGCTCAACCATTACCAATGGAATGGTATTAATATCCACAAACTCACCGCCACTGCGCGTAACAGTTGCAGCAGAGACCTGCCGTTTGCCATTGACCAAGGTTAATGTGGAGTTTTCACCCAAGTTACGCAGGTTGACGCTGGCAGTACCTGACAAGGCATCACCTTCGCCTGACCCTTCATTGGTGAATGAACCGGAGTTGATTTCGAGATTCTTGATGACGTCCCAGATCTGGGCAGCGCCTTGTGCTTCGATTGACGTTCTGTCAACCGTGGTAACCGGTGAAGGCGCATCCAGCGGACTACCCCGCAGATAAGATCCGGTAACAATAACTTCTTCAATATCGGCATCCGTATTTGCCTGTTGCCCAAACGCTGGCAAACAGCTGACACCAGAAATGATACCCAGCAGCAATGCATCTTTGCGGAAACCAGGTCTTGTCGACATGGATGTTCCCCCCTTGTGATTATTATTGTTGAAAGCATTCGATTGGTCGTTCGCGCATCCTGGCGATTACAATTCGATACTACTCCGGCGCTATATCCATAAAAGTGTCCGAAAATACAGGGAATCTAGCCGACTCTAACCAATTGAACATGTCAACGCAACATAATTTGAACGGGCTCACAGTTGAAGATGACAGGCAACATGACAGGTGTCACCATAAGAGACAGGTGCATGCCGCCTTCTATTTTGTTGACAATTTGTCAACACAGAACAAGCCTGCCAGACATGACTCAAGCACAAAAAAAAGCCCCGGGGTTCAGGCCGGGGCTTTGATGCCGGCAACGCAGCCGGCTGAGATCAATCTACGGATATTACAGCTGCATTAACACTCGCGCGTACAGGCGTCGACCGCGACCATCAAATACTGAGGCATCATAGTTGATGGCGCCTGATTCACGGTACGGAATGGTCGCGTTAAATGCGTCCAGTGCACCGACGGTGAAGATCGTAGTACCCAATCGTTCGTTTGCCCACTGGTGCGTGTAGTTGTACTGCAGGTCCACACTCTGGTAGCTGTCGATTGTTGGCTGCATCACGGCACGAACTGCATCGTTTGCGGTACGGAAGGTGTTGTCGTACGCCAAGTCGCGATAGGAACCCACAAAACGGGTAATAACCGCGGCGCTGTGTTGTGACTGCATCCAGCTCAGGCTGATATTGCCCTTGTTGTCAGGCAGTGAACGCACGAGGTTGTCATCGCCAGTGGTGCCCGCTGCATCAAACACGCCGGTTTCCAGCAATCCGAGCTCAAGGCCTGGCACGTTCTGTAGTAAATATTGACGGACATGGGTGTAGTCCGCAGACGCGCGGAAACGACCCATGTCAGTTTCCCAGCTGTATGCAATCTTGAGATCAACACCGTCTGCGGTAATTTCACCTGCATTGATTGCCTTCAACTGTGTAGTTGTCAGCGCACCCTGGTTACTGCCAAATGAACGAACCACACCGTCCACTGTATAGGCCGCTGGATTAACAACACAATCCAGACGCGAACCCGGCGTCACGTTACTAAACCCAGTTACGCCGCCCACGGTTGCCTGCGTCGCGGGATTAGTGCCGAACTGAGCAGCCAATGCTACCGGATCACACGGCGTGTATTGATTCATCGCCGCCCACGCGCCGGTGCGTGTTGCTGGAATAGTGCCATTCAGAACATAGTTCGCTGGGTTAGCAGCTGCTGCTTCAAACGCCGCGAGTTCGCCGGCAATCGCGGAGATACCAGGCTGCGGCAGCACTTTGTCAGTCAGCTCAAAGCGCCAGATATCTGCCGTTACACTCAGACCGTCCAAAGCACCTGACGGCGTCCACACAAATCCGGTGTTGAAGGTATCCGCATACTCATTACCAACATCCGGTGCAGGCGCACCCAGCGTGTAGGTAGAGTTAGGCAATGCATAATCGTTACTTACAGGTAATAGGCCTGCGCGAACTGCCTGATTACGTAACGGATCGCGGAAGGTGTTACTTGCCGCTTCCAGGCCTTCCAGTACGATACCGGAGTTTGGTGCGCGGAAAGACTGCGAGTACGAACCACGGAACAACAGATCATCGCTGGCGCGCCAGCTTAAAGCTACTTTAGGTGTCAATTCACCACCAATGCTACCGCCGTATTCTTCGTAACGCAGCGCAATCTGCGATTCAATGTTTGTCCAGAATGGCAGCGACAATTCGCCAAATATCGATTTCACATCACGCGTATTGTCGTAGTTAAACGCACACTGTGAGCACTCGAAATTGTTACTGACATAATGCGTGGTATTGGGCGCACCATTGCGGCCATAACTCAAAATGGCATTGGGGATACCTGGCTCGTTAAGGATCGGTGCAATCGACTTGTTATTCTGCTCACGGTACTGACCGCCCACAGCAAACTGCGCCATACCTCCACGCATTTCCGTCAACTCACCAGAAATGACTGCATCCAGTACGGCCAGTTTATTGCGCCTGTCTGAACGCTTGATCACCGGGTTCATCCATTCCATCAAGGCTGGATCATTGGCCAATGCAGGATTGGTCATCGCCGTCAGGAATGGGTTATAAAACATACAACCATCTTTGCCCTGGTTGTTACTGGTCAGCGCCAGCGAAATACTTTCGCGCGTCGTAAATACAAAGCCCGGGAAGAAAGTCTGTGTATACCCGTTGTAATAGGCCGCGTTACTGACGTTCCACATGGTTGGTAGTGCGCCGCCCAATGGGCCCGGCTCGTCTCGAAAATTGAAATTAGTGATGCCATTGGGGGTACAGTTGGGACCACCCAAACCATTCACGGCAAGTTCCGCGCGGTCACGCTGGAAAGTCCGGTACTCTTGCTCAAAACTGGTGCCGCTCCATGAATAGCTGACATCGTAATTAAAACGACGATCACCAACGGCATAGAACTCGCCTTTTAAACCTGCCTGCACACCCAGTGTTTCGGTGTCCGTGACGTTGTCATTGCCGCCGGTGCGCGGGAAGTTACCGGCATTGACCGGGTTGTAAAACGGCACGTTGAGGCCACCATTTGCCAAGGCATTAGGCGCATTGGGGATGCTGGTTGGGCGCGTCAGACCAGCCTTACCCGCATAATAACCAAGCTCTGCTGTCTGGCCGATGGCATAACCACCCCAGGCTGGATTGCCGACGTGTGAGCCGGGCGCTGCCAGAAATGCGGTTGGGCCGCGTGATACGTTGGCACCTGAATCAGCGCGCTTAATCGAAGTGCCTGAGTATTGGAAAAACGAATAAAACTCGGCTTTTTCGCTGAAAACATGGTTAAAGGCACCGGCAAAACTATCACGCTCGGTACCAACCTGCATGAAGTTCCACTCATCTGTGTATTCACGGCATACACCACCATTGGAACCGCGTTGATCTGTGCGGGTACCGGTGAAAAACGGAGTACCGTCGGCTGATGTCAGTGAAGAACACAGTGGATCCGTCAATACCTGGGTTGGGCTACCGCCTTCAGCAATATTCTGAGCTGTAATAGTATTGTTCAGATAAGCGGGATTGATACGCGAGCCAAACGAGGGGTTAGCCATCGTATTACCGATTGTCCCGGTGATGGAGCCTACCTGACCAGAATACTCAACGTTTTCATCATAAAAGCGACCAAACTCGACCGGCACACCGTCACGTCTGAACGCCTCGGCTGACAACACAAAATGTGTGTCACCACTGTCACTAGCCCAGCCCCAGATGGCACTGACTGTTTGGTCCTGCTTGCTGGTAGCGGACTCTAGGGCCTGCACATCACCGTAGATCTCAAGCCCTTCAAAATCGGTGCGCATGATAACGTTGACCACACCCGCGACCGCATCGGAACCGTAGAGTGCAGAGCCACCATCGGTTAACACTTCAACACGCTCAACCATCACCAAGGGAATGGTGTTGATATCCACAAACTCGCCACCGCTGCGGGTTGTGGTTGCTGCAGACACCTGACGCTTCCCATTCACCAGTGTCAGCGTAGAGTTTTCACCCAAGTTACGCAGGTTGACGTTTGCGGTACCAGACAGCGCATCGCCTTCGCCAGCACCTTCATTGGTGAATGAACCCGAATTGATCTCCAGATTCTTGATGACATCCCAAACTTGAGCCGCTCCCTGTGCTTCGATGTTTGCTCTGTCGACTGTAGTAACCGGAGAAGGTGCATCGAGCGCACTGCCTCTGATATAAGAACCTGTAACAACTACTTCTTCGATTTCGTCTTGCCCTGCATTCTGGGCAAACGTTGGCAGACAGGTGATTGCTGTCATGACCCCAATAAACAAGCGGGTCCTCTTGTTATTCCCAAGCCGTGTGGACATGGTAAACCTCTCATGATTTTTTTTATGTAAAATGCCAAAAACTACGGTTACATGTTGCTGATTTGTCATGCAGATCAGTAACTACTCCGTGTGAAGCGGCCAGCAACAGGCAGAGAAAAGACACACGGTACGTCTACAAAAAAACAAGGCAACGATAGCCAAAGGTTCCCGTTAATGCAAACATCCTGACGCTGAACGCGCTCAGCTTGTCCTTTATAAGTTTTGTTAATGCGCCCTATAAGCCAAGTCAATACCAATAAGCAGCGTACGCCTGAGTATTTCCAGAAGTTTATTTGTTACAAGGCCTTACTAGGCTAGAATGGCGGCCACGCTTCGTTAGCTCCCGAGAGCAGACCCTCATGAAATCCGACACAAACAACACAAATGCCAAAGGCACTGGTTCAAAGACCAGAGAGCCGGCATCAAACGATAAGCCTCGCCACCTGTTCTCCTACCCGCGTTATTGGGCTGAGTGCTTTGGTACAGCACCCTTTTTGCCCATGTCGCGCGCAGAGATGGACGAACTGGGCTGGGATAGCTGCGATATTATTATTGTCACGGCAGATGCCTATGTGGACCATCCAAGCTTTGGCATGGCGGTTGTTGGCCGTTTGCTTGAGGCCCAGGGCTTTCGTGTGGGCATTATTGCCCAGCCTGCCTGGGACAGCGCCGAACCGTTTAAGGCGCTGGGTGAACCCAATCTGTTTTTTGGGGTGACCGGCGGCAACATGGATTCCTTGATTAACCGCTATACCGCCGATCTGCGCATCCGTACGGATGACGCCTATACCCCCAACGCTGAAGCAGGCAAACGCCCGGATCGCTCAGTGATTGTGTATAGCCAGCGCTGCCGGGAAGCGTATTACAACACCCCGATTGTGATTGGCGGCATTGAGGCCAGTCTGCGCCGCATTGCGCAGTACGACTACTGGAGCGATCAGGTCAGGCAGTCAGTGTTGATCGATTCCAACGCCGATATCCTGCTCTATGGCAATGCCGAGCGTGCGCTGGTCGAACTGGCCCATCAGGTGGCAGCCGGCAAATCAATAGACCAACTGACCAATCTGCGCGGCACCGCCATTGTGCGTCGCTCTATTCCGGCAGGCTGGACAGAAATCGACTCCACCCGCATTGACTGGCCCGGGCGTGTCGACCAGATACCAAACCCCTATGATGCTCCGCATGACCAGATCAGCGAACCGGATGCTCGTAAACACCGCGAGTCGTCAGAGGCCAAAATTGCTGATCCTGACGTTTCGCCTGTGCGAATCATACCTCTGCCACTGCATCGCAAGTTTGACAGCGACCCCGACAAAACCTACATCCGTTTGCCGTCGTTTCAAAAAGTGAAAAACGACCCGGCGTTGTACGCTCATGCGTCGCGGGTGCTACACCAAGAAGCCAATCCATATAACGCCAAGGTGCTGGTGCAAAAACATGGCACCCTGGAAGTGTGGGTCAATACACCCCCTATTCCATTAGAAACCGATGAGCTTGATGGTGTGTTTGACCTGCCTTACGCGCGCACGCCTCACCCCTCTTACGGGGCAGCACGGATACCGGCCTACGACATGATCAAGACCTCAGTCAATATCATGCGCGGTTGTTTTGGCGGTTGTACCTTCTGCTCCATCACCGAGCATGAAGGTCGCATCATTCAGAGTCGCTCTGAGGAGTCCATTCTCAAGGAAATCGAGAAAATACGTGACCTAGTACCGGGTTTTACCGGCACCATTTCCGATCTGGGCGGCCCCACCGCCAACATGTACAAGCTTAATTGTAAATCACACGACATCCAGAAGAATTGCAAACGTTTGTCCTGTGTGTTTCCAACGATTTGCCAGCATCTGAATACCGACCACAGTCCGACAACGCAACTGTACCGCAAGGCCCGCGCCATTCCCGGTGTAAAAACAGTCGCAATCGCTTCTGGCCTGCGTTACGACCTAGCCCTGAGAGACCCAGAGTATGTAGAGGAACTGGTCACGCATCACGTGGGTGGTTATCTGAAGATTGCCCCCGAGCACAGTGAAGAAAATACACTGTCAAAAATGATGAAACCCAGCATCGGGTCCTACGACGAATTTAAAAAAATGTTTGACCATTTCTCGGCAAAGGCCGGGAAAAAGCAGTATCTGATCCCCTACTTTATTGCCGCACACCCGGGTTCTGACAATGAAGACATGATGAATCTGGGCCTGTGGTTAAAAAAGAACAAGTTCCGACCGGATCAGGTACAGACGTTTTATCCCTCGCCAATGGCGCTGGCGACAGCCATGTATTACTCGGGCAAAAATCCTTTAAAAAAGGTGACTTACAAGAGTGAATCCGTGGAATCGTGCAAAGACATCGAGCAACGACGCATACAAAAGGCGTTTCTGCGTTATCACGATGCCAAGAACTGGCCAATGTTACGCACGGCGCTGAAACAAATGGGCCGGGAAGATCTGATTGGAAGCGGCCCGCAGCATCTGGTGCCGCCCGACCGGCCTGGACGAGGGCCAAGCCGCCCGCCGGTCAAACCACTAAAACAACGGCCTGGCATGAAGGCGAGCACCAAATCACGGGGTGCCCGCCCCTGATTACGGAGTTGACAGAGCTAAAAGTTAACGAGAATCATTACTTGACGATAATGGTTCTCGTTTGTATTATGCGCCTCATTCAGAGGGCGTAACTGCAAGACTTGCCGTACTCCCCTGCAACACAAAACCCTTTGTTGTACCGGGAGCACAACACATGTATCACAACGCGCCATCTGTTCATTTATTCCGCAGCAAACGCCGTCCTCTGGCATGCGCCATCGCGCTGCTGGGCGGCAGCCTGTTGCTGCAACAATCTACACTGGTATTTGCCCAAGACGAGGAGCCGGTTCTGCGCCTGCCCACCATCCTCGTGATTGGCGAAAATCCTGCGGACGTGTCGCGACAACCTGGTGCTGTGTCCCTGGTGCAACTGGAAGAATTGATACTGAGGCAACCGCGCTCAACTGAAGAAGCTCTGCGCACCGTGCCCGGTATCACGATCAAGCCCGAAGAGGAAAGCGCGATAGTTGCCAACATCGGTATGCGCGGTCTGAGTTCAGGAGACTACAAAATACTGATTCTGGAGGACGGCGTACCCGTTGCTCCCGGTCTGTTTGTCGGTAATGGCCGCTATTACAACCCCCGCATCCAACGCATGGAAGGTATTGAAGTGCTCAAAGGTGCTGCATCCCTGCGCTACGGCCCAAGCACCATTGGTGGTGTGATCAATTACGTCACCAAACAGCCGCGTGATGGTGTAGAACTCTCATTGCGAGCCGGCTCCTGGAATACACAGGAAGCCACATTGGAAGTAGGTGGCAGTTCAAATTCAGGCGACGCCACGTTTGGTGCCATCATAAACAATGTCAGCAGTGACGGTTTTCTGAACAAAGCCTACGACACCACTGACATCATGATCAAAGCCGGCATGGCGATCGGCAATAACCAGCGCATCAGCGTGAAATATGCTGACTACAGCAACGATGCCAATATCTCTTACCGAGGGCATTTTCTGCAGGAATATCGCAATGACGCGCGCAACAACCCTGCCCCGGACGACTATTTTCTGACTGAGCGACGCTCGCTTGACGTCAACCATCAGTGGGACATTAATCCGTCAGCGCAACTCAACACGCTGGTATTTGGCAGCGAGATGTTCCGCGATTACTGGCGATTTGGTACTAATAATGCAGCCTCTGCCGCCGCTGGCAGTTGGGTTTACACCGACGTACTCAATGGTAACAACCGCGCATTTGAACGCTTTGGTGTTGATACCCGACTGTTGCTTGACCACCAGTTGTTTGGTGTATCGAGTGAAACAGAATTCGGCCTGCGCTACATGGACGAGGAAATGGACGACAAAACCGTGCAGGCGACCCGTGCCATCCCGCGCATCGGCCCATTGGGCAAAGACACGCTGGACAGCGCTGAAAGTTATGCATTGTATGCCCAGAACCGCTTCTTATTGACCAACACTATAGCACTGACGGCGGGCCTTCGTATTGAACAGTACGAGCAAAGCCGGCTGGATCTGCGTCGCACCGCTGCACAAGGCAATTTTGCGTCAACCGACAACACTGAAGTCATGCCTGGTGTTGGTCTCAGTTGGCAAATGATTCCCGAGTTGCAATTATTTGGCAGCGTTTACAAAGCATTTTCACCGTCCCTTAACGGCGATGCGTTGAATGGTCTGCAAGACCAGCAACTGGATGCCGAGCGCTCAGTCAACATCGAAATGGGGCTGCGTGGCGCTAACCAACGCATGAGTTATGAACTGGCTGTATTCCGCATGGATTTTGATAATCAGATTATTCCGGCCAACAGCAGCTCACAATTCCAGGTGACCAATGGTGGTGAAACCCTGCATCAGGGCCTGGAGTTTGGGTTGGGGTTTGACTTGGGATCAGGCTTCAGCCTGAACACCAATGCCACCTATGTGAGCGATGCCGAGTTTCGAGGCAATCGTCTGGCGCGCAATGGCGCGATCACCACACCGGATGGCAACCGTATTCCTTACACGCCTGAGTGGACGGGCAACATGTCGCTTGAATACGAAACCGGAAATCTGCGCTCAGGCCTCAGCGTTCACTACACCAGTGCACAGTACACTGATGTCTTGAACACAAAAGCTATCACAGAAAGTACTAGTGGATTTTTTACCGGTCAGACCCCGTCATACACTCTTGCTGATCTGTTTCTGGTGTATTCCATCAACGATCAGCTGACCGTGAATGCTGCGGTGAAAAACCTGCAAGACAAGCGTTACATCGCCAGTTTGCGTCAGGGCATTTATGTCGGCCCGGAGCGCAGCATTGATGTAGGTCTGCGCTATCGTTTTTGATGGATAGAGGATAGTGTGGCCGCAACATCCGCTCAAACTATTTTTTATTCTTCAAGGCCTGCTCAAACAACGAAGCCATCGTGCCGGTTGATCGTTTGTTTTGCGCCGCCGCATCAAAATCTTTTTTACGCTTTGCCGACTCAGCGGTTGTTGGTGCGGGTCGGGCACCTTTGGGTGCTCCTTCGGTTGGCAACGGATCAGACAAACGCATGGTGAGCGCAATACGCTTACGCTCGCGATCAACCTCCAACACTTTGACCTTCACAATTTGCCCGGCTTTCACCACTTCATGCGGATCTTTGACAAATTTTTCCGACAATGCCGAGATATGCACCAGACCATCCTGATGCACGCCAATATCTACAAACGCCCCAAAATTGGTGACATTGGTCACCGTGCCTTCCAAGGTCATGCCGGGCACAAGATCCTTGAGCTCTTCCACACCTTCCTTTAACTCAGCGGTGACAAATTCGCCACGCGGGTCACGACCTGGTTTTTCCAGTTCACGCAAAATGTCCTGAACCGTGGGCAGACCGTATTTTTCCGAGACATAATCACTGGCTTTCAGGCTACGCAAAAAAGCACCATCACCGATCAACGACTTGACACTTCGACCATGGCGGCGCGCGATCTCTTCTACCAACGCATAGGACTCAGGATGCACCGATGAGGCATCCAGAGGATTTTCACTTTCTTGCACGCGTAAAAAACCGGCTGCCAATTCAAACGATTTTTCGCCAAAGCGTGGCACCTTTTTTAACTGCTCACGGGTACGGAACTGACCATTTTTGTCTCGGAATTCAAGAATATTGTTGACCAGTGTCTGCGTTAATCCCGACACCCGCTTCAACAAAGGTGCTGAGGCGGTATTGATATCCACGCCCACCGCGTTTACGCAATCCTCCACCACCGCATCAAGAGAGCGTGACAATTTCACCTGGCTGACGTCGTGCTGATACTGACCCACGCCGATAGATTTTGGTTCAATTTTGACCAGCTCCGCCAAGGGATCCTGCAAACGCCGCGCGATAGACACCGCACCACGAATTGTCACATCCAAATCCGGCAGCTCCAGTGACGCAAACTCCGACGCCGAATAAATAGAAGCGCCAGACTCATTCACAATCACTTTTTTAACCTTGAATTGCGGAAACGCTTTACAGAATTGCGCAACAAAACTGTCCGTTTCACGTGATGCCGTTCCGTTACCAATACTGATCAGTTGCGCATTGTACTTTTCGCACAACTTCTTCAACACCAGCGCTGCTTCTTCAATTTTGTTTTGTGGCGCATTTGGAAAAATGGCACCGTGATCCAGCACCTTGCCGGTCTCATCAACAACCGCTACCTTCACGCCGGTGCGCAAGCCAGGGTCCAAACCGATAGTCACTTTTTTGCCGGCAGGCGCGGCCAGCAGCAGATCCTTGATGTTGCGCGCAAATACTCCAATGGCATCGGTTTCTGCCTGATCGCGCAGCTCGGTCAGAAAATCGGTCTGCAAATGTGTGTGGACTTTCACTCGCCAGGTCCAACGCACCACGTCTTGCAGCCAGCTGTCTGCTGCACGTCCCTGATCCTTGATCTGCCAGTGATTGGCAATCATGGCTTCGCACGGGTGTTTGACGGGCGGTGCGTCCGGGTTGACCGGGATTTCAATTTTGAGATTCAGTATGCCTTCATTGCGCGCACGAAACAGTGCCATGGTACGGTGTGATGGAATTTTGGTGACCGCTTCGGAGAAGTCAAAATAATCGCGGTACTTGGCGCCTTCTTGCTCTTTGCCAACAATCAATTCCGACATCAAGTGCGCGCTGTTCCAAAAATAGTCGCGCAGTCGACCCAGCAAGCTTGCATCTTCACCAAATTGTTCAATCAAAATGTAGCGCGCGCCTTCCAGTGCCGCTTTGACATCTGCGACACCCAGTTCTGCGTTTACAAATGCGGCAGCTTCCTGCTCCGGATTCAGTGCAGGGTTGGTAAACAGCGCATCGGCAAGCGCCTGCAATCCGGCTTCACGGGCAATCTGTGCACGTGTACGGCGCTTGGGTTTGTAGGGCAGATACAGATCTTCAAGGGTGGTTTTAGTGGATGCAGCCCGTAGCTGTGCCTCCAGCTCTGGCGTCAGCTTCTGTTGTTCCGCAATACTTTTTATGATGGCATCACGCCTGTCATCCAATTCACGCAGATACAGCAAGCGCTCCTGAAGTTTACGTAACTGTATATCGTCCAGTCCCCCAGTCACCTCTTTGCGATAACGTGCAATAAAGGGCACAGTAGCGCCGTCATCCAACATGGCAACCGTTGCGGCAACCTGTTCCGGGCGCGCAGCAATTTCTTCAGCTATCTGATCAAACATCAATGACATACGTTTTATCTAATCCTTTTTGTTGGCAAGTTTGACGTGGTGATCCACATAGGTGAGTACGCCACGCAGAACGTTTATTTCCATGGTATCCGGGCGAATACGCGTAAAAAGCCGACGCATGCGCTGCATCAGCAAACGCGGGTTTTCCGGCTTGTGAAAGGTAAGCTCGACCAAGGTCTTTTCAAGATGTTCGTAAAACAACTCCAATTGATGAGCATCGGCTTTTGGCACATCCCAGAACTCCACTTCGTTGTCTGGATTGTAAAGCGCGTCGTCGGCAAAACGCTGGTCGCGTTGTGCAAGCTCGCTGCCCTCAGGTGCCAGACGCTCCAACATCGCCACGCGCACCTCATAGCAGACGACCATCACGGCGGCCGCCAGATTGAGAGAACTGTACTCCGGGTTGGCTGGAATCTGCACATGGTAGTGACACAATTGAAGCTCTTCGTTGCTCAGCCCGGTATCTTCTCGGCCAAACACCAGCGCAACCCGGTTTTTACCAGCATCCAATACAACGTGGTTAGCACATTGACGCGGCGTCAGCACCGGCCAGGGGATTCTACGCGAACGCGCGCTGGCGCCGATGATCAGGCCACAGTCAGCAACGGCATCGTTCATGGTGTCAAATACTCGGGCTTTCTCCAGAACATCTGTGGCAGACGCCGCCCGCCATGTCGCCTCGTCACTGGGGAATTCAGTTCTCGGGGCGACCAGTCTGAGATTGGAAATCCCCATATTTTTCAGAGCCCTGGCAGCTGCTCCGATGTTGCCTGGGTGCGATGTCTGCACCAACACCACCGCGATATTGTCAAAATCCGGCAGAGAATCAGAGTCAATCACTGGCACCGTCGATCTGCTCAAAATCAAACTCCAAAGGCTCACCGGCTTACGTTTACCGGTTGGTTGGTTTTAAAGGCTGGGGATTATAACAACTAGTTGAGGACTGACTGCCAGCATTTTGCTATGATTGCGCCGTTTTCGAAAACATGCCTAGCAGCCTTAACAGCAACCAGATCAGAAACAGCGGACACCATGCATCCTGTTATCAATATTGCCCTTCGGGCGGCGCGCGGCGCTGCAGAACAAATCATCCACGTCAGTGACCGACTTGATCGGGTCAACGTTATTGAAGATAAAAATGGCACACTGGTGACCAGTATGGATCTGGATGCCGAGCGTACCATTCTTTACCATCTACAAAAGGCGTATCCAGACTACAGCATTGACTCGCGTCTGAGTGGTTTTATCGCAGGCGCAGACAAGGATCATGTCTGGCTGATTGATCCACTGGTGAGCAACCGCAACTTTTACAAAGGTTTTGGCTCATTCTGCATATCACTGGCTTTAAAAACGCCAAAAGGCATTACCCATGGTGTGGTACTGAACCCTGTCAACAATCAGGAATTTAGTGCCAGCCGCGGCGACGGCGCCCAGCTCAACGATAGTCGGGTGCGTATCGGGAAAATGCTTAACCTGGAAAATGCATTTGTGGCGCTGGATCCTGAACAGTCATCAGAGGATGATTTTCTACCGCAGCTGCAGTCCCAATTACTCGCTTTGCCCGTGCACCTGCGCATGAGCGGATGCCCCGCGCTGGACATGGTCTATGTTGCGGCAGGCCGTCTTGACGCCGGCTGGTGTCGACAGCAACATCACACCTCACTGGCAGCAGCTCAACTCATTCTGCTGGAATCCGGCGCACTGCTCAGCGATGCGCAAGGAAACCCGCAGACCCAGGGCAGCAAGGAAATGTTATTTGGCAACCCCAAGTGTTTTAAACATCTGCTTCAGATCCGGCAGACCCTGAAAGCCCAGGCCTGATCACCCTGATACTTCTCATAATGACGGCCTGACATGGCAGCAAACGCAGCGCTCGACAATAACCAGAAAAAAAAATCCAATACGCGACAGAAACTGACTGACGGCCCAATCACTCCCATCCTGATCAGCATGACCATCCCAATGATTGTGGGCATGGTCATGATGTTCAGCTTCAGCCTTGTCGATACATTGTTTGTTAGTCTGCTGGGTACCGAAGCACTGTCTGCCATCAGCTTCACCTTTCCGGTCACATTTACCATCATGAGCCTCGCGATAGGTCTGAGTATTGGCACCTCAGCTGTGGTTGCCAAATACATAGGGCGTGGCGAAACCGAAAAAGCCAAACAGGCTTCAACGGTCACCAACTATGTGGCAATAGTGTTGTCGGGCTTATTGGCCGCCACCGCCTATCTATTTATGGATCAGATTTTTCTGGCGCTGGGAGCATCCACCACACTCCTGCCGGTCATTCGCGAATATATGGATATATGGATGCCAACCAGTGTCCTGCTGGTTGCGATTATCTGCGCCAATTCGGTACTGCGCGCCAACGGAGATACCCGCACGGCCAGTATGCTGATGGCAGGCTCCGGTCTCATCAATGCGGTGCTCACGCCACTGATGGTATTTGGTCTGGGGCCAATACCTGCGCTGGGCATTGCCGGTGCCGCCTGGGCAACCCTGATCTCGTGGATCGCAGGTGTTATCTTCCTATTTTATTTTTTGGCTATTCGCCATGAATTGATTTACAAGGGTCTGCCGTCCGGCCCCGTGTTCAAAACCTCAGCACTGGAAATGTTAAAAATTGGTATCCCGGCATCCGGCTCCAATATGCTGACACCGATCGCGAGTGGCGTATTGACCGCGATTGTTGCCAGTTATGGTGAAACTGCGGTAGCTGCTTTTGGTGTGGGTTCGCGGCTTGAATCGATTGCCTGCCTAGTTATTCTGGCGCTCTCAAGCACACTCCCGCCGTTTGTGAGCCAGAATCTGGGCGCCGGGCGCATCGATCGTATCGAAGAGGCTTGTCGCACGTCCTTGCGGTTTGTATTGACTTGGCAATTGCTGATTTATGCGCTGATGGCGCTCAGTGCCGGTTTGATTGCCGCCGTGTTTACCCGCGACGACTCTGTTGCCAACATCATCAAACTGTATCTCTGGATAATGCCCCTGGGCTACGGAATGCAGGGGGTCATCATCCTTTGCAATTCAGCGCTTAATGCCATGCACAAACCGATGATTGCACTGTACCTGAGCATTGCACGGTTTTTTCTGTTTATTGTGCCACTGGCGTGGATTGGTAGTGAGGTGGCAGGATTGCCGGGCTTTTTTGTCGGCGCATCTATCGGCAATGTGTTGATGGCGTTGTTATCGTGGATTACATTCCGGCGTGTGCTCAAACTGGAGCGGGCGCAATTTACTGACGCCCCGGCCAGTTAACATTGTCAAGCTGCCATGCCTCAAGGGCTGCGGAACAGTCCCCTGAGGCTGCTCATCAAGGAGCGCTGCTGTTTCACCGCCAGTTGATCGAGCGTATTGAATTCAAGTTCAGCTTCCACATGGTCACTTTCCTCTACTGCCACTGCAGACACCTCGGCTGGCTGCTTGGCTGAATCATTTTCAGCTTTGACAATACGCGGCGCGTCCTCGCCATCGGCAAAACTCAGACGATTATTTTTTTCCTGAAAATCCAGCATCTCAAAGCAGATGGATTCAAATTCATCTTGGCTCAGCAGATCAGGACATTCTTTCAAGTTGAGTAAGAATCTGCGGTTTAACGCGCCTGACAGATAGTGCAGACTTTTTCTATCGTGGAGCAGCAATCCCTCACGCTCCGCCACTTCGTAAAGAGGTGTGCCACGTAAAGGGATATAGTTAAAAAAGAAGAAAAACTCCGGGGCAATGATGCGGTTGAGTTCAAGCGTCTGCCGCATATTTTCTGCGGTTTCCAGCGGCATACCAACAATATTGAAGGTCAAGCGATTGATGCCGGCCTTTTTGCAATTATCGGCTGCAATAATTACTTGTTCGTTGGTCATCTTTCTACCAAGCATCTTGCTGCGATAGGTTTCATCACCACTTTCAATACCAAACCAGATGGTATGGCAACCGGCAGCGGCCGCCTTTTCGCAGAATTTTTCATTCATCACCTCAACACGTGAATTGATTGAAAAAGGCAGCCCAACCTGTTCTTTGTACAGATCAAAAAAGGCATTCACAAATTTCAGATTCGACAGGAACAACTCATCCCAGAATTCGAAATAGCCGACGCCGTATTTGTCTCGCAGCCTGATCAGCTCATCGACCATGGCCTGCGGCTCATATTTTCTCAAAAACTCTTTTTTATTTTTCCAGCCATCCAATATGGGCGTATTACAGCAATACGTGCAACGGTAAGGACAACCGCGGCCCGTCATGACTGGCAGCACCAGTTTTTCCTTAGGCCCAAAAATAGAGGTGTTTACGTTGTTAAAACCGTCTTCCTTTTCAAAGATGTCATAGTCCGGGAACGGCAAAGCAGCAAGATCACCAATCTGGTGCGGTTCAGTCTCAACAACGCTGTCATCCGCCATGCGCTCCCACATGCCATCGACGGGGCCGTCTTTGCTGCCACGCATAAATTGTACCAGATTGCCCATGGCATACTCGCCATCACCCGTACAGATGAAGTCGATGTTGCGGTTCTCGATTGTCTGTTGTTGGGACAACATGGCCTGATAACCACCGATACAAATGGCAGTTTCTGGTAGCAACTTTTTGATCTGCTCAAAATAAGGTCCCATCGGGAACCAGTGAGGACTCATCACGGAGAATGCAACGAGGTCCGGCTCAAGTGCAGCGATAGATGCCGCAAAATTCTCCGGCGAATAAGCTTGTTCATCACGCAAAATCAAAATCGGACACAAATGCAGTTCGACCCAAGGGAAATCGCGCTTCAGATATGCTGAAATGCTTGCCAGCGGCATCGCCACCTCATTGCCATCTGGCGAGTAAAAACTCAGCACCAGGCGCAGCAGTGGTCGACCGGCAGTTTTGGCATGCCAGCGCGAAAGTGACTGGGGATAAACAGGTCTTTCGCGGCTAATCGCGATAACGTTGGCAATTGAACTCATGACTTCCTCAATAACCTTGGGTGTCCAGCAAATGGGCGTGGGAAATAATACCACCGACCACTCAGCAGGGGAACTCAGCTTACACGGACGATTCTAATAAACCAATATTTGATTTATGCTCACCGTCAGTTTAACGACAAACTTGGAAAAACTTAATGGACGCACTCACTGCGCTGCTCACGCGCGTTTCTGTATCACGCGTACGAGCCCCAGGCCCAGACCCGCATACACTGGAACAGATCATCAGAGCAGGCCTGCGTACAGCCGATCATGGTTTACTCCGGCCATGGCGATTCTTGATGATTCGCGACAATTCCCTGGAAAAACTGGCTGATCTGTTTGCACATGCCAGCCTTGCCGATACACCGGATATAAGTGCAGGTGAACTTGCTAATATTCGTGCGAAGGCGCTGCGCGCGCCCTTGGTGCTGGTTGGCATTGCTTCTCCCAAACCACACCCTAAAGTCCCGGTAGCAGAACAACACTTGTCGGCAGCCGGCGCATTGCAAAACATGCTGACCGCAGCACACGCGCTTAATGTCGGAGCAATCTGGCGAACCGGCGTAATGGCTGAACATTCCATTGTGCGTGAGGGGCTCGGTGTGAGCGATACAGAGTCAATTATCGGATATCTGTATATGGGTACAATTGACGGCCCGGTCCGACAGTTACAAGAGGAATCCATCAGCTCGTTTGTTCAGGATTGGTAAATGTCTGAAAAACCTAAAAACACAATAAAAATAATGCAGAAGACGGTGTTTAATACACCCGTTGTGACGCCTGTTCTCAGAACAATTTCATCAGCCTTTTTGCATTTGGCAGGCTGGCGTGCTATCGGAAAACGTATTGAAAATCAGCGCTTTGTGTTGATAGCCGCGCCACACACCAGCAACTGGGATTTCCCTTTAATGTTGATGGTGGCGCTCAAATTGGAGCTGAAACTGCACTGGATGGGGAAAAGCTCGCTGTTTATGTTTCCCTTTGCCGGCATCATGCGCTGGCTTGGAGGCATCGCCATTGATCGCAGTCAACACCATGGCGTGGTGGATCAGGTGGTACAACAGTACAAAGACAACCCACAGATGGTTGTTTTGGTGCCCCCCGAGGGCACTCGCAGCAAAGTAAAAGCATGGAAAACCGGGTTTTACCACATCGCAAATAATGCGGGCGTCCCGATTCTGATGGGATATCTGGATGTTGCCAAAAAAGAAGCGGGGCTTGCTGACTTTTTTTACCCTACCGGCATGATCGAGCAAGACATCAGTGAGATAAGAATGTTCTATAGGGACAAGCGCGGAATCAAACCTGAGAATGCGGACTGACATCCCTGTCATCGATAGCCGGCTGCTTGCAAAGGCTCACTTTTTATAGTTAAGGCTGTTTAACAGACTCGACAGTATGAATTCCGCATACTGTTGGATATTGGTGTCCAATTGTTGGAATTTCCAACGTTTCAGGTACCACTGTTGCAGCATTGCCGTTGTACCGGCCGCCAGCAAAGACAACTCTCCGTCATAACGAAAAACCCCAGTCTGAATGCCTTCAGAGAAAATATCCTGTAAGCGCAGATCGAAGCTAAACTCCATTTGAATAGCTTCCTCACGCTGGGCTTTATCGAGTCCTTTTGCTTCAAGAAAGCAGAAGTAATACCACTGATGCAAGATATCGTTCATATAAAGATCGGCATAAATCAGCGCTTTCAGGCGCTCATAAGGATCAAGATTATGAAGCGTCAAGTCTGACAGAACATCATCGATTGTTTGCCTAACCACAGCCGCAATTGCCGCCGCCAGATCACTTTTGCTGCCGATGTAAGCGTATAGCCCACCCATACTAATTTCGGCTTCACGACTCAGATCACGCAAACTCATGGAATGGAAACCCTGACTATTGGCCAGGCGAAATGTACAGGTAAATATTTTTTGGAGATTTTTAAGTGCAGTTTTGCCGTTTTTTATCTGCATTCGCTCGTGATGAACCGCAAACACACGCTCCCAGAGCGGTTCGCCTTCTAACAACCAAGCGCGTTTGAATGCATCCATTCCCGTGTTATGCGGCCACGACAGCTGTTCCATTTCACGTTTGACAGCATTATTCATTAGCTATAACTCCTTGCCCGGCACCTTGGCTAACCACACAGCTTTGCAGTTTTTCACCCGGCGCACTACCAAGCTTGATTACTATTTTGAGAACGATCAGACGGTATTGATGTTGACCACAAACACGGGAGTTTAACCCAATAAATAAATTAACAACAGACAGCCATGCTTGGCCCGATTACCCTGCCAAGGCTGAAATTACCGCATATAGACCCGAAGCGGCGCACAATGTCAGCGAACCTATACGGACCATGCGGGCAGAAATGTGCTTCATGGTCTTTCTGGCAAGCCAATAACCTGCCAAGGTGGCGGGCAACAAGGGCAAGGACAATACCATATGGGAAATTCCAAAATGCCCGATCGGCGTCAGAATTATCAGGGATATCAGACAACTCACCACAAAAAACGCAGCCAGATTGGCACGAATCAGCGCCAGATCCTGATGCTGCCACAGCAAGGCCATCGGCGGGCCACCAATAGAGGTACTGGTACCCATAAACCCAGACAGGAAACCTGCCGCCATCATACGATTATTGGTTGGATGCCATCGCAATGAACTCAGACTGACTGCAACCGCAAACAGCACTGACAACCCAATCCATAGTGCCAGCATGTCTTTATCCATCCATAACAGCAACGCTGCTCCCGCCACAGAACCAGGGATGCGGCCAATTACCGCTGCCTGTAAACCTTTTAATGACACCCCGTCACGAAACACCCAAGCATTGATCAAGGACAACAGCAGCGCGCACACCGTTACTGGTGCCGGTACCAAATCCGGGTTGACAAAAAACAACACGGGCGCTGCGATCACAGCCAAACCAAAACCGGTGGCGGTTTGTACATAGGCACCTACAAAAACAAGCGCAATGGCAATCAAAATGTCCATAGTGGCTACCGGCAAGTCAGGCCTGATTTAAAAAGCGCGTATTCTACGCTCAGTACCAAACGACTGCTATAATCCTGCCCATGTATCCCATGTCCTATGTCGAACCGGTTTTTCGCCCTCCCAGTGAGTGGAAGTCCCTGATTTTGCAGGTAACTAACGGCTGCTCGTGGAACAAATGTACATTTTGCGATATTTACGACGACAAGGCTTTTGATTCGGAATTTGAATCAAAACCGTTGGAGTTCTTTTTACCCATGGTGCAACGCGTGATGGCGCGGCCACGCAAAACCATATTTAACGGCATAAAGGACATCTGAAATCACTGACATGTCGCTCGTAAAACAAAAAACAACTGGTGGCAGTGCAATTGAATCCATTGTGCTGCGCGGCGCAAGACAGAACAATCTCAAAAATATCTCACTCGAACTACCAGTAAACAAACTGATTGTGATCACCGGCCTCAGTGGCTCCGGCAAGTCCACATTGGCCTTCGACACTATTTATGCCGAGGGCCAACGTCGTTATGTAGAAACGTTCTCTGCGTATGCGCGCCAGTTTCTGGATCGCATGGACAAACCGGCGGTCGACAGTATAGAAGGCATCCCGCCGGCCATAGCGATAGACCAGAGCAATCCGGTACGCACTTCGCGCTCAACCGTCGGCACCATGACCGAACTGAACGACTATATCAAACTGGTTTATGCCCGCCTGTCTCATCTGCACTGTCCTGGTTGCCAGCGCGAGGTAAAACGCGACAATACGCAGAGCATCATCGCGGATTTGATGGCCAGCCTGCCGGTTGAGTCGCGTATTCATGTTTGCCTGCCTGTTCATGTACCGCACAATTTTTCCGGCGACGAGATTCTGCAGTGGCTCAACCAACAAGGGTACACCCGCATTCAGGCACAGCACGAGCACGAGGTGCATGCCGTGCAGGATCGTCTTCGCCTGAATGAAGGCAACCGGGAACGTCTGGGCGAGGCGATAGAAACCGCACTGCATCATGGCAGCGGGCACGTGATTGTGTATGGCGAACCGGACACAGCACAACAAGTGATCAAAGCCTATTCCAGTCATCTGCATTGCCCAGACTGTGACCGACAATTCAGCGAACCCGGCCCAGGTCTGTTTTCATTCAACTCCCCAATTGGGGCCTGTGAAAGCTGTAAAGGGTTTGGGCGCATCATTGATGTGGATTTTGATCTGGTCATTCCTGACCACAATAAAACCCTGCGTGAAGGCGCGATTAAAATATTTCAAAGCGCCAGCTACAAAGAATGTCAGGACGATCTTGAAAAATATGCACGCAAAGCCGGCATCCCCTTGGATACACCGTGGAAAGAGTTGACGCAACAGCAACAAACCTGGGTGCAGGAGGGTGAAGGCGGCTGGCAGGATAAAGTCTGGTATGGCATCCGCCGGTTTTTTGGCTGGCTGGAAAGCCGGGCTTACAAAATGCACATCCGCGTGTTGTTGTCGCGTTACCGCGCCTACACTGAATGTCATGCCTGTCATGGCGCGCGACTAAAACCCGAAGCCTTGTGGTGGCGCCTGCATCAACAGCCATCATTGCCGGGTGATCATGGCCTGCCGACACACAGTTACCCGATCAACGAGCTTATGCTCTTATCACTGCAAGACTGCGCAGCCTACTTTAAAGCGCTGCGTTTGCCCGGCAGGCTAGATGCGGCCACTGAGTTACTGCTTGGTGAAATCCGGTCACGACTGAATTACCTGCTGGATGTTGGACTTGGCTACCTGACCCTGGATCGGCAATCACGCACATTAAGCGGCGGTGAAGTGCAGCGTATCAATCTGACCACTGCGCTTGGCACATCGCTGGTGAATACCTTGTTTGTGCTCGATGAACCCAGCATAGGCCTGCACACCCGTGATATGCAGCGTATGGTCAGTATTCTGCACAGATTACGTGATGCCGGTAATTCGCTGATTGTGGTGGAACATGACCCGCAGGTCATGCTGGCCGCTGATCTGATCATTGATATTGGTCCAGGCCCTGGCAAGCGCGGCGGTGAAGTACGTTTTATGGGCACACCGGCCGAGCTGCTGCGCAACAAAGACTCACTGACCGCAAAATATCTCCGCAGCGAACTGTTGGTCGCTGAACCATTTGTCAGTAATTCCGACACTGCGGCGAAACCTGAGCCAGGCCCAGCTGTTGATCATGTCATCAATATCAAAGGCGCGCGTGAGAACAACCTCAAAAATATAGATCTTGAAATTCCGCTGCAAAAACTGGTGTGTATTACCGGCGTCAGCGGCTCGGGCAAATCAACGCTGATGCGTGATGTGCTGTATCGCGGGTTATGCCGCCACTTTGGTATTACCACTGAGGCCCCCGGCTCACACGACAGCATCAATGGTCAGCAACATCTGTCTAATATTGTATTTGTAGACCAGAGTCCGCTTGGTAAAACCACACGCTCGATACCTGCCACCTATGTAGGTGCCTTTGATGTCATCCGCAAACGGTTTGTTGATCAACCCTTAGCAAAAGAGCGTTCTTATACACCGGGCATTTTCAGTTTTAACTCCGGTAACGGCCGATGCCCAGTGTGCTCAGGCAATGGTTTTGAACACCTTGAGATGCAGTTTCTGAGTGACGTGTACCTGCGTTGCAGCGAGTGTAATGGCAAACGTTATCGCCGGGAAATTCTGGAAGTCACGTTGCTGGATCCGCGCGACAATACACAAGCACTATCGATTGCTGACGTACTGGAACTGACCGTAGAAGAGGCACTGGAGTTTTTCCAGGGTGACACGGACGTTGAGCACTGCCTGCAACCACTGATCGATGTTGGCCTGCACTATTTACAGTTGGGCCAGGCTGTCCCTACCCTGAGCGGTGGTGAGTCTCAGCGCCTCAAACTGGCAGGACATCTGGCCGAATTGCCGGCTGCTGCTGCCAGCAAGCGTAACAGCGCAGCGCGAAGCAAAACGAAGGCACCAAACAAAGGTATGCTGTTTCTGTTTGACGAACCCACCACGGGTCTGCACTTCCACGATATTCATGTCTTGTTAAAAGCGTTTCGCAAGTTGATGGATGCCGGGCATTCGCTGCTGATCATTGAACACAATCTGGATGTCATTCGTGCGGCCGACTGGCTTATTGATATTGGCCCGGAAGGTGGTATCGACGGCGGCAAGCTGATTGCCAGCGGCACACCTGCGTGGTTTAGCTCAGACAGTACAGGACACACTGCCGACGCACTGCGACAATATGAGCAGGAACTCAACCACAGCAAATCCGGCAAACTACCAATGGCTCAAGCCAGCGGTGTCAAAGCTGTTAAACGTGAAGCCGCCATTCAGATTCACCACGCGCGCGAGCACAATCTAAAAAATATCGATGTCAGTATTCCCTGGAACAAGTTCACGGTTATTACTGGCGTCAGCGGTAGCGGCAAGAGCACGCTGGCCTTTGATATTGTGTTTGCAGAAGGTCAGCGTCGTTACCTGGAGTCATTGAATGCCTACGCCCGGCAGTTTGTGCAACCGGCGACACGCCCTGATGTGGATGCCATACATGGCATTCCGCCAACTGTTGCCATAGAGCAGCGCACCAGCCGCGGTGGCCGCAAAAGTACGGTGGCTACACTGACTGAGATTTACCACTTTTTACGCCTGATTTTTGTGAAGCTGGGCACACAATACTGTCCAAGCTGCGAGGTGCCGATTGAACCACAAAGCCGCGAGATGATTTTGTCGCGCCTTCTCAGTGACTGGCGGGGGCAGACTGTGAGTATACTGGCACCGGTGGTGGTCGGCCGCAAAGGCATTTACAAAGAATTGGCCGCATGGGCAGCGGGCAAAGGGTATACCGAACTGCGCGTGGACGGGAAATACCTGCCCACTAACAACTGGCCAGTGCTCGATCGTTTTAAAGAGCACAATATTGAAGTGCTGATCAAATCAATTGCTATCAGTAGCAAAAACGAAAAGGCTCTGACCGCCTTGATTGACGAAGCGTTGGCAGTAGGTAACGGATTATTGATGATCAGCCCCGTTAACACAGCGGCTAGCGTTACAAAAATCGGCACTAAAAAAAGCACCAGCAACATGCAGGCGGCCACCGATGCGTTGTTCTCAACACGTCGGGCCTGCCCCTCGTGCGGTGACAGTTTTGATGATCTGGACCCGCGGCTGTTTTCGTTTAACTCCAAACATGGCTGGTGCCATAGCTGTTATGGTACCGGGGAGATCCTGCCTGAGTTTACTGAGGAGTTAACGGGCGAAGAAGAAAACTGGCTGGATCTGGAAAACGCTGATGTCGGCAAACCCTGTAAAAAATGCAAAGGCACCCGGCTGAATCCGGTGGCACTGGCAGTGCGCTTCCAACAGTGGAATATTGCTGAACTGACGCAACAGTCCGTGGATCATGCCGCCACCACCATCAGCACAATCAAACTGGACAAAAAGCAGGAGAGTATTGCGCGCGATATCTTGCCAGAACTGACCGGCCGCCTGAGTTTCCTGCAAAAAGTCGGACTGGGGTATCTCAGTCTGGACCGTGGCGCGCCCACACTCAGTGGTGGTGAGGCGCAACGCATACGGCTGGCATCTCAGCTGGGTTCCAATCTGCAGGGCGTCTGTTACATTCTGGATGAACCCACGATTGGCCTGCATGCGCGCGACAATGCGCAGCTGATCAAAACCCTGCGTGAACTGCAGCAACATGGCAACACCGTGGTTGTGGTCGAGCACGACGATGCCACCATGGCAGAAGCAGATTATCTGATTGATGTGGGACCTGGCGCCGGGGTTAAAGGTGGAGAAATTGTCGCTACCGGCACATTGGCGCAGCTGAAGAAAAACAAACGCTCCTTGACAGGGCAGTTCCTGGCCAATCCCATGCGTCACCCCTTATCCGATGTGCGCAATAGCCAGAGCCGCGATCAGTTTGAAACCGAACAATTGCGCATCAGCGGCGCCCGCATGAACAACCTGCGCAAACTGGATATTGATATCCCTCTGCGCCGACTGGTTGTCATCAGTGGTGTCAGCGGTAGTGGTAAAAGTACCTTGATCCGTGGTGTCCTGTTTAACAACATACTCGCAGCTGTCAGCGCCGCCGGCAGATTCACAAAAAAATCCGCACGCAAAGCCATCAACTGGCAGGACTGCGACAACATCGACGGCTGGCAATCCATCGACAGTATTCTGCAGGTGGACCAGACGCCCATTGGCAAAACACCACGCTCCTGCCCTGCCAGTTATGTCGGCATCTGGGACACCATCCGCAAACTGTTTGCCGACACCGTTGATGCGCGCCTGCGCGGTTATCAGCCCGGACGTTTTTCCTTTAACGTCTCCGGCGGTCGCTGCGAAACCTGCTCCGGTAACGGCATGCA
>DITX01000068.1 GCA_002422225.1 Gammaproteobacteria bacterium UBA6173 | reverse complement strand
CCGGCATCGGCATTGACCAGTCCTACAATCATGTAAAAGCAGGTGGTCTTGCCGGCACCATTGGGGCCCAGCAGGCCTACAATCTGGCCGCTGTTGACCGTCAAGGATACATCCCTGACCACTTGTCGGCCTTTGTAGCTTTTAGCCAGATGATACGCGCGCAGAGTATCCATTATTGTTGTGGTGCCAGCACGCCGCTGCACGGCCCGGGGGAATCGGTTGCTCCCGTTTCGACAATATGTTTGATTGCAACACATTGCAGCGCTGTGCGTCCTCTCAGGAAGCTCGCATCACCAACAAACTCAACTACAGAGAGCAGCGATGCGGGTGCCCCGTTAGCATTTGCCTGATTGTAATAAATAATCTGTGCGCTGCTGCCCGTGATGGTTTCTGAACTGATTTCGGCTTCACGGGTAAATCTGGCGGGTTGGCCTTCTACAGTCACCCGTATCAGATCTCCGGTGACGGTATCCTGTTCGAGGCGCGCAGTATCGCCGACAATCACAATCAGCCCCTGCTGAATACGCACGTTTCCGCGCAGGGTGGTTGTGCGGGTGTTTTTAATGGTTTCTATACTGCCGCCACCATCTGCGCTGTAAACAATGTCTTCAGTGGTGTCCGACAGTTGAGCGACCGTGACGGCTGTTAGTGGTGTGACAGACTGCAGGGCAAGCGCCAGCGCGAGTAGTGTGCGCAGTGGCAACCGCCAGCTAGATTCAGTTTGCTTGGTCAATAGCACGGTAATAGCGGCCCTGGATATTGGAGTTAAAATTCAGTTGGTTGGCAGATAAATCTGCAGACATACCCGCTGATGTTTGTTCGATCCCGCTTCCGACGACATGTACCTGTGCGCTGGTAAACAAGGTTTGTGATGGCGGTTCAATATTCAGCCATTCGGTCAGTAAGCGTATTTCGGAGTTCTGAGAAACAAGGTGCGTAATCTGAACGTCATCCTGAAGATCCAATTGCAGTATCTCACCACCTGACGAGGCCCGAATTCTGCCTGAAGCAGCGGATATATTCCAGCGCTCACTGAAGCCGTCGTACATCTGCACGTGGGGCTGATCAAGCTCAGTCAATTGATTGGGAAACTGGCGCTGTTCGCTGGCATTCAAAGTGTATGCCTGCAAACCGTTCTCGGCGTAGATGACGCTGCTGATGCCGCGGCCAAACCCTTCATATTGCGCGGCCAACGGCAATTGTTGTGTGATGTCATCCGTTTCCGGCGGGATGCTGTCATCCCGTCCGGTTAATAACCAGATGGTCAGCGCCGCCGGGCCAAGGGCAAGAATCCAGCGTCTACTGGGCACACGAACCTGCACTAAGTGATACTCCCGCTGTCTGTATAACAGGAAATTGCTGCTTGATAACGCTGCTGACTGATTAATAAAAAGTCACACACATCGCGCACAGCGCCATGGCCTCCGCGTCGAGTAGTACAAGCATGCGCTATGCGGTGGACTTCAAAGTGTGCATCCGGCACGGCAAAGGGCAATCCGATATGTCGCATGACCAGTAGATCAGGCAGGTCATCTCCAATGTACGCGATTTCGCTCAATTCAATCGATTGACCAGCCAACAGTTCCAGCAACGCGGTCATTTTGTCTTCGCGGCCCTGGGCAATCAGGTAGATTCCCAGTGCCTGCGCGCGTAAAGTCAACGCTGCAGATTGTCGGCCACTGATGATACAAACTTGAATGCCTTGTTTTTGCAGGGATTTGATGCCTTGGCCATCCAGCGTGTTGAACGCCTTCAAAGATTCGCCATGTTCACTGAAATACAGTTGACCATCGGTAAGCACGCCGTCTACGTCAAGCACCAGCAGGCGTACCTTGGCCGCAGATTGTTTGACGGAGTCAGCTTGTTGATAAAACCGCAGCGGTTCAAATGTTTCCGGAAATTGTGTCATGTTGTCAGATCACATTGGCTTGTAACAGGTCATGCATGCGGATTATTCCGCTGAGCTGGTTGTCCGCATCAACAACTACAAGTGTATAAATGCGGTTTCCTTCCATCATTCGCGCCGCTTCTGTTGCCAGCGCCTGATCTTTAATGGTTTTACTGTGTCGTGACATTACTTCGTGAATCCGGGTTTCCAGAATATTGCAGCCAGCATCCAGTGCGCGTCGTAAATCTCCATCTGTAAATACCCCGGCCAACGAACCATCGCCGGCAATCACGGTTGTCATTCCAAGGCCTTTACTGCTGATTTCATATAACGCGTCTTTCAACAGTATATCTGAATTCACGCGCGGCACGCGTTGCCCGCTGTGCATGATGTCTTTTACTTTCAGCAGCAAACGTCGACCCAGCCGACCACCCGGATGTGAAAACGCAAAGTCTTCGTGCGTAAAACCCTTTGCTTCCAGCATGGCCATGGCGAGTGCATCACCCAACACCAGCGCCACCGTTGTGCTGGCCGTGGGTGCCTGACCCAGCGGACAGGCTTCTTCCACCACACTGGCGTCAATGTGTGCATCTGCGCTGCGTGCCAGTATGGAGTCAGCATTACCAGTCATACAGATGAGCGGGACCCCTTTGCGTTTGAACAAGGGCAGTATGGTTAAAATTTCCTCGGTTGTGCCAGAGTTGGACAGGGCGAGCACCACGTCTTTGTGGGTAATCATGCCCAAATCGCCATGGCTGGCCTCTGCGGGATGGACAAAGATTGCAGGACTGCCGGTGCTGGACAAAGTGGCCGCTATCTTACGGGCGATGTGGCCGGATTTGCCCATGCCTGTCACAATGATTCGGCTCTCACAATCGAGCAGGAGTTGGCAGGCTTTGACAAAGCGGCTGTCGATACGCGAGCTCAGCGCGCCAATCGCATCATGCTCTATTCGAATGGTGCGCTGGGCACTGGCGATAAGTTGCTGACTTTTATCCATAACCTGCTAATCCTGCCAGTGCTGAAACCGGGAAACAGCTACTATTATGCCCAAGCCGCCAGTCACGCGCAGCATAAAAAATACGCTGACTCTTGCAGTGGCAAGGCGTTAG
>DITX01000119.1:404-10242 GCA_002422225.1 Gammaproteobacteria bacterium UBA6173 | reverse complement strand
GTGTAAAGTAGTGAGTAGGACTGGCGTATCCGCGTCTGCTGCCGGGTCTACAGGCAGGTGATAAACGCGATAGGCGTTGTAACTGAATAACGTGCACAGCAACATGAACAAACCCATTTTGGCGTGGAAAACCGGATTATTGCTGTAAAACGCCGCGGGTTTTCCTACCCATAACCAAAGCACCACGCCGGCAATGGCCACAAGAACTATCGTGACGCCTGTCAGCGCGTAAACGCGCCTGATGGCAAGTAAGTCCTGTCGCGACACTTGTTCTGCGCTGGCAAGCAATATCACCATGAGCCCTATGATCAAAGCCAACACGAGCAATAGATGGATTCCTCCTACAAAGGCAGCCAACATCTGTATTTCTCCTGAGTTATCGGTTTAAACCGGCGGGCAAGGAAATCTCAAAGGGTTCCAACAGTTTTTTCAGGCGTCCGCTTTTGAGTGCGGCCTGGGTATCGGTATAGCCGCCAATTGATTCAGTACCAATAAATACTTGCGGTAAAGTGTTGCTGCCAGTCATCTGCTGAAGTTCTTTGCGCAAGCGCTGATTAAGTGCAGGCTCACGATAGTCACCCGTATCCAGTTCGACTACACAAAAAGGAACATGCAATAGCCTGAGAAGTTGTTTGGCTGCATGGCAATACGAACACCAGGATAATGAAAACAGGGTGACGGGTTGTGTCGACGCGGTAATCAGTTGCTGGGCACTCTGCGGGCTTCGGTGATTGATGTCGGTCATGTGAAACTATGGTCCGGGTTTTGGAATTGGTGCGTATTGTGCCATAGTCGATTATGTTAATCTTCAGCCGGTTTCTGACGGTGCGAGTTAAAAGGGCGCTAACTGAAGCAGAGTGACATTGCAGAGATTGACAGGATGAGTAAAGACAACATAGTTGGGTGGTTAGAGCAGGAAGATACTGAACTGGCTTTGATGGGGCTGAGAGAACGCAAGAAGTTGATGGTGTTTTTTGAAGGGCATGTCAGTTACCACACCCATGATCAAGCTTTGTCGCGTACTGTGCTGAAAGAGTTGTCGTTCTCGACCACGGAGCGGCGGCGTCAGGACATTGATCAGATTATGCATAGCACCTACTCCAAGCTGATGAAATTGATCGAGCGGGCACGAAGAGACAAACGGGTGACCAAGGAGATGTATACCGGCACCATGGCATGGAGTTCGTTTGCGCTGTACTACCATTTATTACAGGGTTACCTGTGTGGTTTCCACACAGAAGACGAGTTCCGTAAAAGCTTGCATAACGCGTTGTTTGGGCTGTTAAGCTGAACTGATAGTCGCATCACAAATTCGCTTTGCCGCACCCGGTACAAATTGACTTTTGGCACATTGACTTTGAATCACGCGATGTTACGATCAAAAACCTGAATGGGCTCAGGTTTCATGTGGACACACGATCGACCGGGTTCATCAGTGAATTCACAAAACAAGAGTCGATAATAAAAAGAATCCTCTTGCTGATCAGGTCTTCCTGCAGGACCTGAGATTTTTTTTGTCCGGCACAATCGTTTTGGTGCGGGAAAGTGACTTGGAACTGGTATCTAGGCTATCGGGATTTTCTGGTAGCAGAATTGTAAAAGAATAAAACAGTACTTAATGCCGAACACATTCGGAATATAAAGCGAGTTGGAGGTTAATATGATCAGTTGGTTGCAGAAAAAGAGCAAAACAACTGCCGGTCTGACCTTGTCTGCATTGGCGTTAGCCGTGGCAACAAGTGCAAGCCAAGCAGCTGATGAGCGAGTAGGTGACTTTGCGTTGTTGGACCAGGAAGGTTACTTCCACCACATGGCTTGGTACGACAACAACAAGGCAGTCGCCTTCCTTGTACAAGGCAATGGCGCTCA
Source organism: Gammaproteobacteria bacterium UBA6173 (assembly GCA_002422225.1). GTDB lineage: Bacteria > Pseudomonadota > Gammaproteobacteria > Pseudomonadales > Pseudohongiellaceae > Pseudohongiella. The sequence continues at coordinate 8,373 of DITX01000119.1, read as the reverse complement.
GGAAACCCGTCAAGCGTTGGCGAATTTTGAGCAGTTAAAGGCTCAATACGAGTCACAGGGTATCGTCTTTATGATGATCAACCCGCTGGGTCAAGATCGTGCTGAGGTTGCTGCTGATGTTGCTGCCATGGGTACGAATATTCCTGTGCTGATTGATGATGTGCAGACAGTATCCGAGTCAATTGGTATTGAGCATATTGGTGAAGCTGTTGTATACGACCCCAAATCATTCCGCGTGATGTACCGCGGTGACGCCGGTCAGCCTTTGGCCGACGCACTGGCACAGGTTGCTGCCGGTCAGGCTGTGAGCAATGCACTGGTTGCTGCGCAGGGTACTGCGGTCAGCTACCCAGAGCGCGACATCACGTCTGTTTCTTACGAGAAAGATGTTGCTCCGATCATCGCCGAGAACTGCGCAAGCTGCCACCGTGAAGGCGGTATTGCACCGTTTGCATTGAATAGCCATGCCATGGTTCAAGGCTGGAGCCCGATGATTCGTGAAGTCATGATGACCAAACGTATGCCGCCGGGACAACTTGATCCGCACGTAGGCGATTTCCGCAACAGCTACGTTGTTCCGTTTGAAGACCAGCGTAAAGTGCTGGACTGGATCGCTGCCGGTTCCAAAAAAGATGGCGCAACCGATCCATTGGCCATGCTTGAGTGGCCACCCACCGAGTGGGCATTTGGTGAGCCAGACTACATTATCGAGATTCCTGAGCAGGCAGTGCCAGCCACAGGCGTACTCGACTACCGTTATGAGTTCATCCCAATCAACCTGCCAGAAGGTAAGGACTACTACGTTCGTGCCAGCCAATACATGCCTGGCGACCGAACTGTGCTGCACCACACGCTGAACGCGATGTTTGGTCCAGGTGAGCGTCCTTCAGGCCGTGGTTTTATAGCACCTGCCAATCCGAATATAGCTCACGTGACACCTTACATTCCAGGTGCGGCGCCTTCAGTTGAAGAGCCTAACACCGGTGGTTTGCTGAAGAACGGTTCAACAATCGCCATCCAGCTGCATTACACTACAACCGGTCGTGAAGCCAAAGATGCCAGCCGGATTGGCCTGTGGTTCTACCCGGAAGATCAGATCCCGACTGAGCGTCGTACCGGTGAGTGCGCCTGTATCTTCACGCCAACCTGGACCAACATTCCTCCGTATGATCCTAATTTCGAGCAGACAGCTGAAATTACCATCCCGGATGATGCCTACGTACTGAGCTTTCTGCCGCACATGCACTTCCGTGGCAAATACATGCGTTTTGAAGCGCATTACCCAGACGGCTCTACTGAGTTGCTGGCAAACGTCGCTAACTACAACTACAACTGGCAGATGGAATATCAGTTGGCCGAGCAAAAGCTGGTTCCCGCTGGGACTCGCATTGTTGTGACTGGCGCATTTGATAACTCATCACAGAACAAAGCCAACCCTGATCCTGCACGTGAAGTGCCTTGGGGCGACCAGAGCTGGGATGAAATGTTCTTTGGCCAGGTTTACTACAAGTTTGTAGATCAGAGCCGTTATGCCGCTGAAGCAACTGTTCAAGAAGCTGATGGCAATCTGGTGAGCGCTGCTCAGTAATTCCTGTAGGAATTGCCAAATAAAAAGGGGAGCCTCGGCTCCCCTTTTTATTTGTGCGCCAGGCATGGCGCGTAGCGCCGTGACGGGCGCTGTTCCGGTACACGTGGTGGTGGCCGGATGACTTGGAGGTGCAAGTCCTCTGTGAGCCCGGTAAGGGGAATCACTCGCTGAACCGCAAGGGTGTCCACTGCGAGGTGGGATCTGAAGGAAGCGGAAAGCAAAACACCAGCTCAACTATAACCTGTGAACCGCCGTGGTAAGGAACCGTATGCCCGATGGTGTGAGAGGACGGGGGAGGAAACTCCCCCTCCTACTCGATACATCTCTGNNNGGGTACAACAGTGTTCGCGCAGGGCTTGCCAAGCGCTGATCCCGAACAAGTTGGTATGTCATCAGCACGTATTGTACTGCTGGACTCGACCCTAAAACACTACGTTGACAGCGGACATGTGCCAGGATTTGTGGCGGGCATAGCGCGCCATGGCAAGCTGGTTTACCTGCAAAGCGCGGGTTGGCAAGACATCAAAAGCCAACATGCGATGCAAAACAATGCCATGTTCCAGATCCGCTCGATGAGTAAACCCATCGCATCACTGGCGGTCATGCAGTTGATCGATCAGGGCCGACTAAACCTTACAGACAAAGTCTCGCAGTACATTCCGTCATTTGCTGGCATGGCAGGCGATCATTGATTGACTTGCCGCAGCGTGCTTTTTACTATCCTTGACAGTCATTTGATAAACGGACATGCAATATGATGCGAAGCGTTCTCGGTGTTCTGCTGATCTTACCGGTCCTCAGTTGTGGCGGAGGTCAGCCTTGGCAGGCGCCGCCTGCCCGCGAAAGTCTTATCCCGGAAATTCAGGCTGATGGCACCAAGTTTTTTGTGTTCCAGCGTGACTACTTAAGACCCGAGCGTGAACCAGGTTTTCGCTCCGACGGCATGCAAGGCACACGACCACAGCGCGATAATGGCATCAGAATTGGCGAGTTCGACGTTGAAGAGCGTCTGACGCTGATCATGCAGACCACCGGATACTGTCGCAATGGCTTTTTCGAATTGTATCGCGAACAGACGTTTGAGAGTTTTTCCGTTCGAGGTGAGTGCCGCGAAGATGCCACGGATGCAGACCGGGAACAGTTCCAACAAGCAATAGCGCTTAACTGAGATTCCAATCATGTCTAAACAAATGAAGAACTTTGCCCACCACCTTCTGAGGGCAGTAGCACTGCTGTGCGCGTTGAACCTGCTTGTGACATCGGTGCAGGCTCAACCTGCTCCAGCGAGCCTGCCTCCTTTGCCCGACGGTCTGCAGACGGTGAGTTTTTATAGCCCAGCGGTTGGCCGGGAAATGAAGTTCGACATTGTTTTGCCCGTTGATTATGACAGTTCACAAAAACAGTACCCGGTGTTGTACCTGTTGCACGGATTTATGCAGAACTACACAGTGTGGGGGCGCAACCTTGGCGCTGCCTTTTATGCACATGAACTGGGTGATCTGATTGTTGTGATGCCCGACGGAGGGAACAGCTGGTTTGTCAATTGGGCTGAGAGCACAGGCGGCCAACTGAATAATTGGGAAGATCACATTATTTCTGACCTTGTGGCGTATGTGGATACTAACTTCCGAACGGAGGCGCGTCGCGAAGGTCGAGCGATTGCAGGTTTGTCCATGGGCGGTTACGGCGCGTTAACGCTGGGCTTGCGACATCCCGACATGTTTGTATCCATCGCCAGTACCAGTGGTGCACTCGCGCATGCACGCAATCGCGCCGAAGACATTGCTGCCGGCAAACCCATGCCGGTGCCCCGTAGTACCAGTGAATCTGAGGAACTGGCCCGGGCTGATGAGTTTATTTCCGCCATTGTGGATATTCCGGGATTCAGCAGGCAGGATGACCGCAATCCGGCAGGAATTGATTTTAAGACCGTTGAGCAAGCACAAGCCTACGATCCGTTTCAGATCATTTTTAATGTGCCTAAAAACCAGTTGCCGCATATCTATCTAGACAGTGGCATGGAAGACGGCCTGATCACCACCGCCCTAGAATTTATGCAAATTCTGCTGATCAACGATGTGCCTTTTGAGTTTATGCAGGCACGAGGCCGTCATAACTCAGAATACTGGCGCCGTTCCGCTGGACACTTTATGTCGATTCAATACGAAGTGATGCAGCGGGCGCTGGGCAATCGTCCCTGATGCTGATTTATGTCCCTGCGCTTGATTGTCGCTTGAGTGCGACTCAGGTACTCAAGCTGCCACAGGGTCTGGCANNGCTGTTGCAGTTGTTGCTTGGGCGCTTGCCTCAAGCGCGGGGTGCGCTTGGCTATGCATCCGACTTTGATCCTCTCTCGGATATCTGTGAAGTGTCCTTCGAAGAGCAACAACGGCTCTGCGCATTGGACAATCGGTTTGATATCAGCGAGTTCAACAAGACAGCCCAGGATGCAGGCACACGTGTTGAGAATCTGATCTGCGATGGGCCTGTATTACACAGCGATGCAGCCAGGCTGGAACACATCCTTGAGTTACTGGATATTCAACACATCCGCAGGCAAGGCATCCGCTACCTGTCCTCAGGGCAGATGCGCCGCGCTATGATTGCGCGGGCCTTATACCTGAAACCGCTATTGCTGGTACTGGATAACCCGCTGGAAAGTATCGATCGCTACAGCGCCGACAAGATACGCGGCGCCTTGACACAATGGATGGGGCCGCATAACGCCACGTTGTTTATGTGCAGGCGCGAACAGCAGATGCTGGCCGGTGTCACACAGGTGTTATTGATGGATAACTTGCAGGCCGTGGGCTTGTATACACCAGAAGCGTTTCAGACGGCGCGCTCTGCAAGGCTGCGGACACTTTCCCCTGTTCAATTACCTACCCAATTGCCCAAACCGTGTGCAGGCAGGAAAGCTGCCGATCTTCCTACTGGCTATGAACACGAGGCATTGATCTCATTGCGCGGCGTCAGTGCCGCCTATGGTGAACAATCGATTTTTAAGGACCTGCATTTTGATATGCACCGGGGCGATCATGTGCTGCTGGAAGGTCCTAACGGTTGTGGTAAATCCACTCTCCTAGACTTGATAGACGGCGACAACCACAAAGCCTACGGGCAGCCGGTTTATCTGTTTGGACGTCGCCGTGGCAGTGGCGAAAGTGTGTGGGACATCAAGGCGCGTTTTGGTGTGGTCTCCAACGATTTGCATCAGCGTTACGTTAAAGGCTGGCGCGTGCTGGATGTGGTGGTGTCTGGCTTTTTTGATTCACTCGGTCTATATGACGACAGTGGTGCCAGCGAGGCGCGCTGCGCACGGGAATGGCTGGCGCTGTTTGGGTTGTTGGCATGGGACCGCGAGTATTACCACACGCTTTCTTTTGGGCAGCAGCGCTTGGTGTTGCTGGCGCGCGCGATGGTGAAACAGCCGCTGATTTTGGTGCTGGATGAACCTTGTACAGGATTGGATGATTACCATTGCGAACTGTTGCTGCGCATGGTTGATTTTATTGCGGCGCAGGGCAGGACCCAGATTCTGTTTGTCAGTCACAGCGCGGATGACGTTCCTGGGTGTATCACCACAAAACTGCGGTTCACAGTAGATGAACACTCAGGCAGCGCGGGGTGTCATCAATGCACCCCGCGCTCACGCATTACAGTTCATCGCTATCAAACACAGCTAACACCGGTTGAGCTCACCACGGGCTGCCGGTGATGCTGCCGTCGCCCGGGATAAACAGCCTGGCATCATCTGGCGCTTGATACATACGCGTGATCATCAACAACACGCCTGGAACATCCAGCAATTCTTCATCTGACAGCACCAGTTTGTCGCGGATGCGTTCTCGCTTCATATACATCATGCCGCGGTCTGAGTATTGGATCAGATTGACGTGCTCGCCATCTTTGCCCCAGTCGCTGGAAATCAATTCTTGGCCAACCAATCCATTGAGGCGGGCGAACGGGTAAAACCAGCGTGCACCTTTTACACCAGCCAGGTAAGTCACGATGTGACCGTCCGGGTAATACCAGGGTTCATTGATGGTGCGAAAACTGAACGTTGCCGGATTGCCATTGGGCCAGTAAATACTCTGACCCCCGCGCATCCAGCGGTGCGCCATCACTTGACCATTTGGGTAATAAAGAGTGGTGTCACGGCCTGCGCGCGAAGTAAACACTTGCCCGTTTGGAAACAGCCATGCGCTCTCATAGAGGTCAGTAGAGACACGTCGTCCATTGGGGTAGCGACTGTTAAAGCGGGCTGTCTCACTTAACAGCACCGGTTGGCAAGCAAGGCGGTTGAGTTCCAGCATGTGTTCGCGCATGGCCAACAAATCATTTTGATTGTCGCGCCCGGCCGGCAGCAACGCGTTCAGCTCAAGCAACTTGGCCATGAATTCGAGGCTGGCGCAACTGCTTGATACTGCTGAGCTATAAGCGTTTGCGCTGGCGGTGTGCAGCGCAGAGCCCAGCGCAGCAAGTAATAAGGCTGTACTGAGGCCAATGTGTTTTAAGTTCAACATGTGTGTGATCTCCCGATTCCGTCCGACGTGTTCGGATTACTCGGGATCAGATTAAGACCGCCAGTCTTAACTTATGCTGAACACACTCAGTGATGATGCCAGTGCAATAAACCGCCATGGATATTGGCCAGCTGCTCATGGCCTGCTGCCTTCAGAATGCTTATCGCCAGAGACGAGCGTTTTCCAGATCGGCACAGCGTTACCACCGGTTTGTCTTTAGGTACTTCGTTGACACGTGCCCGCAACTCGGCCAGTGGAATGTGAAGCAGATTGTGCAGGCCTGCCAGCGACTCTTCTATTTCATCGGCGTCACGCACATCCAGGATGGTGACCGATGGTTGATTTTGTATCACCCATTCCGGCTCAACCTCAGGAATGCCTGCAAAACTGACACGAATATCTGCCCAGTCTGGTTCAACGGGCAGTCTGCCATCTGCGGGCATGCCGCTGCGCATATTGGCCGGCAAGGCCTCATCGATCTTTTTGGGGTGCGGCAGTTGCATGGCGTTCATGTACTGCACAAAGTCACGCTCGTTGGCATTACCGCCGACTCTGGGGTTGTGGGTCTTCTCTTCAGCCACTGACGAGCGCGTGCGTCCGTTGTAGTCATGTGCAGGAAATATGGCGCAGTCATCAGGCAATACAAATATCTGACCAGTGATGGAATGAAACAGGCGCGCCGCATCACCCTGCTGAAAGTCACTGCGGCCGCAGCCCCGAATCAACAGGGTATCGCCTGTAAAGATCATGCTGTGATCGCTCAACACATAACTTAAACAGCCTTCGGTGTGCCCCGGGGTTGCTCGAACTTCCAGACTGACGCCAGCGACACCAATCAAATCCCCGTGGCCCAACGGTATATCCACGTTATCAGCGCCGACAGACGCAGCAAGCGCAATCTGACAGCCGGTCTTTTGTTTAAGAATCCATGCAGCCGTGACGTGATCGGCATGGGCGTGTGTGTCCAGTACCAACTTCAGGGTGAGATTCAGCTCACGAATCAGGGCAAGATCGCGGTGCAATTGCTCATACACCGGGTCGATCAACAGAGCCTGTCGCGTGACCTCGTCTGCAAGCAAGTAAGTGTAAGTAGACGAAACAGCATCGTAAAGCTGACGAAAAATCATGGTGTTCTTACCTCAAATTTTTTTCCCAAAGATGACAGTATTGTCACAAAAATCACTAAAAGACATCTCCAAACTTGTCAGTACTATTTCTTAATTTATTGTTTTTTATAAGTTATTCATTTGAGGCCCTTAACTTGTCAAGGTCATTCTATCGTCACCAATCTGTCACGCGCTGCGGGCAACAATATCGCACCGCGTCGTAATGGCGTCCAGTGCCATCGGGGCACGCACGTTTAGGTCTGCATCGGCACTTTAACTGACCTGGCCACATGAATCGACTAAGAATAGCTATCCAGACAAGGAGTAATTGAAAAAATGAACATCAAAACCCTGTTCAGTGTCAGCCTGCTTGCAGCCGCAGTAACCGCATGTGATGGTGGTGGAGTGACGCTTGCGCCAACAACGTCCGTTGCCAATTCTAATAACTCTACAGTAACCAATCCTCCCGGTCCTGCGCCTGTTGTGAATCCTTGCGCCAGCTACACAGTGTCTGGTCAGTCAGTTCAGGGTGCTTTCAGTGGCAATAACTGTACTTATTCCAACACATTTGTGAGCGACACTCGCCCTCTGACCACTGATCTGGTAATCAATGCATTGCCAAATAATGGTCTGCATATTTTTGAGGACAGCTTGTTTGTAGGACGCGATGTCAATGCCAACTCAGCCGCTCAGGGTGTGCGTATTCCTCAGGATGGCGAAGGCCCCAGCTTGACCATCGGTGCCGGTTC
>DITX01000119.1:0-358 GCA_002422225.1 Gammaproteobacteria bacterium UBA6173 | reverse complement strand
ACCGAGGCGGATCGTGGTCTGTGGGGTGGCGTACAAATTAATGGGAATGGCCTCACAAACAAGTGCACCGACGCTGATCGGGCGGCAACGTCGAATAACGTGCACAATTGCCATGTGACAGCAGAAGGTCGTCCGGCAAGTTATGGTGGCAATAACAATGCAGAAAACTCAGGCATATTGCGTTATGTGCAGATTCGCCATGCTGGTTTTGAAGTGGTTGACGGTAACGAACTGAATGGCCTGACTTTAAACGCGGTCGGCGCGGGAACAACGCTTGAGTATGTGCAGACCTACACAACTTTAGACGATGGCATCGAAATGTTTGGTGGCGCTGTTGATCTGAAGTATTCCGTCAACG
>DITX01000140.1 GCA_002422225.1 Gammaproteobacteria bacterium UBA6173 | reverse complement strand
TGGTGGCGTCAAACGTCTGGGGTATGTGACAGCGCGCTTGGTGCCGTTTATGGTCGGCCTCTATCTGCTAATGACATTGTTTGTGCGGATCAGTCACCTGCCTGAGCTGCCCTCACATTTGATGTTTATCGTGAGTGACGCATTCAGCGGTCAAGCGGTTGCAGGTGGCTTGGCGGGGGTGATTGCCTTTGTGGTGCTGATTTTTGCTTCGAGTACCATGTTTACGTTCTGGTACTGCGCTGCCAAAAGCCTTGGGTTTCTGATCGGTGCGGAGCGGCAGGACAGTTACAAATACTATTACACGGGGCTGGTGGTGATTGGCGCCATTATTCCACTGGAAGCGGTGTTTGCGATTATTAACTCCGGGTTTGCGCTGATGCCCATTCCCACGATGACTGCCACCTTGTTGTTATCCGGCAAGGTGACAGCCGCGGCCCGTGAGTACTTTAAGCGTCACGCATAAAGCTTTTTATACGTCTGCACGAAGTACGCCATTTCCTCTGGCTTGGCCATGCTCACACGTGCCCAGGTCGGAAAAGGCTGGAAGGTACGACCCACCATAATGTTGTGTTCGCGCATGGATGCGCGGAACACATCGCTGTCCATGCCGGTTTCGAAAAACGCAAAATTGGCATTGGATTTGACATAACGCAGACCTAACTCGTCACACATGCTTTCTACCAGCGCCAGGCTTTCCTTGTTTTTGGCGCGAGAAAAATCCTGAAATTCCATGTCCTGATAGGCCGTATACGCCGCGTGTTGACTCAGTATGCTGATGCTGCCGGTTTTTACCTGATTGATTTTTGCAATCAGGTCTGGGTGTGCATAACCAAATCCCACTCTAAGGCCGGCAAAACCGTGAATTTTTGATGCCGTTCGCGCGATGATGATGTTATTCAGCCCTTCAGCAACCAGATGCATCATGCTGCTGAACTGGGGGTTGTCGACATATTCGTAATAGGCTTCATCAATAAATACCAGACGATCTTTGGCAACGGTGCGCACAAAGTCTTCCAGTGCCTGCTTTTCGATGATGGTGGGCAGCGGGTTGTTCGGGTTGCACAAGTACACCAGCGTGGTATCTGGCCTGATGGCAGCGTACATGGCGTTCAGGTCAATATGCATATCTTCACCAACGGGCACGTTGATGATTTCAGTACCCAATACTTCCGCCGCACGAGCCAACGAATTAAAAGTTGGATAAGGCGACACAATGGATCCTGGTTGCAGGCTGGCTAACACACCCCCTGCGTGCAGCAGCTCGCCGGAACCTGCACCTATCGTAATGTGGTTTGCCGGGACGCCTTCGATTTTTGACAGAAGTTCAAAAATCTGGCCGTTGATGCCGCCATACAAGTTGCTTTGACTGAACGCCGCTTGCATCGCTTCAACGGCTTTCTGTGACGGCCCATAAGGGTTTTCATTCGACGACATACGAATTGGCGTGACAGGCGCCGCCAGTTCACCCACTGCCGGGTTGATCAGTCGCAATGCCCCGGTAGACAAACCGCCCAGCATGGCAGCGCCGGCCAGCGTTGTGCCACCAAACAACAAGCGGCGACGACTCATTAGTGTGTTCATGTTTGATCTCCTTGGTTTTTAGAATGATCTGTCTCAGAAATTGAAGGCCATTTTGGCGAACCAGCGTGCACCGAAGTAACCCACCGGACTGCCAGTGAGGTATTGGCGGTTCGTGTTGGCATAACGCTCTTCGTTGTAGTCCCAGATCGCTTGCGGCACTTTGTCCGGATATTCATTAAACAGGTTGTCCACACCCAGACTCAGGCGCAAGCTGTCTGTTGGTGTGTAGGTGAGTTCAACGTTGGTCTGCATCAGTGTGCCGATTTCGTTTTTGTAGTAGGTGGCGGTGGCACCAGGGACTTGCACCAGATCAAGCGTGCTCTGCACAGACGCTGGCAGGCCAGACACGCTGGACAGTGTGTACTGGGGGCCGTAGACCGCTTGGCGAACGTTTAGGCTGAAGTCGCCCATTCTGAAGCGCGCACCCAAATTGACGCGATATTCCGGACTGTTGGTCTCCTGGTTCGCGAGTGACACCGGGCTATACATGGTGGCACCACCCAAGCTGGCCGGTGCTGCTTTAGCGCTGAGTACCTCAGTTTTGTTGTAGTTGGCAGCCAATGTCCAGTCGATGCTACCCCAATCGAATCCTGTGCTGTAGGTAGTGACCCAGTCGATACCACTGGTGCGGGTTTCCAGAGCATTATTAAAGATAGCGACGGACAGGTTGGCGCGTGCGGTGGCATCCAAAGATCCGCCCGGCGCTGCCGGATCATTCCATACACCAATATAACCAAACCCTACCAGCGCACGCCCGAGTGCTTCATTGTAGGTGCTGTCCGGCGTGCCGTTGCCATCGGTATCTGCCGGATCTGGCAGGTTGCTGTTGAACGACCCCGTTGCCCGCCCGGTGACAGTGTTGGTGCCCTGGCTGGTAGAGAAGTTGAAGCTGCCGCGCTGGATACGATCTTCGATGGTGATCTGATAGGCGTCGATAGTGGTGACAAAACCGCTCAATGGCCGGAACACCATGCCGGCACTGAAGTTGACAGACGTTTCCGGTTGCAGACCATCACCAAATCCTAAGGCTGCAGCGGCCGCACTGTTCGGCTGTAGTTGTGGGCTGGCACTGGTCGGACCAACGTTCACCGCTGAATAGAAACCTTCGCCCAGTGTTGGCGCTCGAAACCCTGTGCTGGCCGTGGCCCGTACTGCAAAACTCTCGGTGAAATCGTATCGGCTGGTTATTTTGCCGACGATTTCATTGCCGAAATCGCTATAGTTCTCGTAGCGTACTGCAAGGTCAACCAGCCACTGGTCTGCAGGCAGCAGAATGAAGTTAAGAAACCCTGCATAGTTATCACGGTCGTAAGAGCCGGTGTTCACGTCCGGGTTGTAGCCTGGGAATGAAGAGGCACCAGCTCCGTAATAGGAGGCTAGGTCCCCCGGTTTGATACCATATTCGTCTTGGCGATACTCTACCCCTGTTGCGAAAGTCATCGGCGCAGCCAGTCCGATATCAAACTCTTTGCTTGCTTCAAAACTGGTCGTCCACTGGTTGGCGAAATAGGTGCCATCATAGAAGTCTTCCGGGGATGCGCCGGTTTCATTCCAAATGGTGAAGTTCATGGAATTGGTGGTGAAAACGTCCATTTCGTTGCTGCCATAAACAGTCGCCAAGTCCCACATCCAACCTTGATTCTCGCCAGAGAGTCCTACGGTGAGCGAGTAGTCAGTTTCCTCTGACTCTTCCATGGGGCTGAAGCCATAGGGGTATTTATTGATCATTGACTCAAGTGTGCCGTCTGCCGTTGTGTCGTTGCGATCACCGTCACCGTTAGCATCGTAGCCACCGTCTTGCGATGGTCTGCGATAGGTTTCCAGCGATGCCGCTTCTTTTTTACCGACGCTGCCAAAGCTATAGAGCTTCAGTGTTGGGCTCAGTGTGATGCCAGCATTCAGAAAACCTGCCAGGCGATTGATTTCGGGCGGGTCGCCCACATTGTTGAGTGCTGGATAAGCAGGGTGGAAACGCATGTTGCTATCGCGCTGTAAATAGGTCCGGTAGGCGCTGCTGACTGTCCAGCCGCTGGGCGTGCCGTTGTTGAGTCGATACAGGCATTCCTCTGGATTGGCAACACACACCGCAGGGCCAAAGACCACCGAGCGGGTAACCGTGTCGCGTTGCTCTGACTCAAGGCTGAGATTGATATATGCCTGATCGTTGCCAACGCCAAAGTTGCCTTGCAGATTGGTTGTGAAGCCGCCACCGTCGGCATACTCAGACACGTTTGTGTTGATGCTGCCGCCTTCATAGTTGTCCTTGAGAATAATATTGATTACACCAGCGATCGCATCTGAACCATACAGCGCGGCGGCGCCGTCACTCAGTACTTCAAGCCTGCTAATTGCGGAAGAGGGTATAAACGACAGATCGGTTGCAGCTGCGCCGCTGCTGGCGCCGACGTTAGAAGTGATGTGTCGACGTTTCCCGTTTACCAAGACAAGCGCATGGTTTGGCGACAATGCACGCATACTGGCGGTCAGTGTCTGGCTGGCCATGTCCGTGCCAGTCTGATTGGCATTGTAGGAAGGAACTTGTGTGGCAATCGCATTCATAAGGTCCGGTGCCCCGGTTTCTGCCAGCATTTCTGCGCTCACCATTTGCACCGGTGCCGGACTGTCAGACACTGCCATGCCGGTACGACGTGTGCCGGTAACCAGGATTTCACTCAATTCAGCGCTCTGCTCAGAGACCGCCTGAGCCAAAAGTCCTGGGGAGAATCCTGCGGAGATCAGACAAGAAGCAAGCAAAAAATCAGAACGGTGTAGTGTCTTCGTTTTTCTCATGTGGTCACTCCTAGCGGTGGCGTATTTAAAAGTAAACAAACGGTTACAAATAGGAAAAGAGCAAAAAATATGTTTTTTTAGCATGCAGGTGTTCTGCACTTGAAAAGACGTCAGCAAATACCGAGCCAGAATGCTGGGCGATATCCGTTTGGTTTTTAAAATCTGATTTTTGATACAAAGTTGTGCAGGAATCTCTATGCTGTGTTCCATAACAGAGCCACAAAAAGTGACACATGACAGGTGTCGCACGGTACTGGTGCTGGTTTTTGTCGTTGGCCTGTTTTGGTGCGAGTGTGAACTGAGAGGGCTGGCATGGTATTGGGGCAGAAAAGTGCTTTAGCGCACTCAATTGGCAAGCCGGCGTAGCTTTGTGTTAAAAAATTGGCATTAATCGCTTGCTTTTTATTTTTGAGATGTTAATTTATTAACAATATGCTAAATAATTAGCACTTGCGGTGTATTACCGTTTCGCAAGACTCAAATTTGTATACCTTGAGTAGAGGCAAACACGATGACCAATGCAGCTCAGCTTAGCCGTCGAGAACGGCAAATCATGGATATCCTGTACAGATTAGGGCAGGCCAGCGCCAAAGAGGTCATGGAGAACATGGAGGACGCACCCAGTTACTCCTCTGTGCGCACGCTGATTGGAAAGCTAGTCGAGAAAGGTCATGTTGATCACACTGAGATCGGCTTGAAATATGTGTATTTCCCGTTGGTTAACCGCGACAAGGCCTCCAGGTCTGCATTGGGTAATGTGGTAAAGACGTTTTTTGAGGATTCCCCTTACCTTGCGGTGAATTCCTTGTTGGACATGTCTATTCATGACCTGTCTCAGGATGAACTGGACGAACTGGAAAAAGTGATTCAGGCGCGCAGAGAAAGCAAACAAAAATAGCGGGAGAACAGCATGATGGAATCGTCCTGGAGCGTAGGGGCTTGGCTGGCCGCACTGCTGCATCAGTCGTTTGCCTTACAACTGATCGTGGATCTGTCTTTGAAGTCGATGGTTCTGTTGATTATGTTTGTGATCATTGATGCCGTGACCGCAGGCAGAATTGCCAGCACAACCCGGCATCTGCTTTGGCTAGTGGGATTGATATGTCTGGCCATGCTACCCATGATCCCGGCGGGCATGATGCTCTGGGGACAGATTGCGCAATGGGTCTGGCAACATGACAGTCAGCTCACGGCGCAAGCGGCCCTGTTTGAGTTGCCTGTTTATGCCAGCAATCAAGGTTTATCAGTACAATTTGCGAGCTCGCTGCTTGTGGGATTTTACGTGACGGTAAGCCTTTTGCTGATCAGCCGGCTGTTGCGCGCGTTGCTTCACCTACGCCAGATTCGTTTGTCGTCACTGGCGGTCACCGATGTGCGATGGACGCTTAAACTTGAAGAGCTGAGGCAAAAACTGGGCATTTCCCGTCTGGTGATGCTACGCATGGATAGGGGTATTGAATCGCCCGTGTCCTTTGGTTGTTCAGCGCCACACATTTTGCTGCCACCACAATCAAGTGATTGGGATGAGGCCATCATAACGGATGTTTTGCTGCACGAACTGTGTCACATCAAGCGTCAGGACTGGCTGACGACAGTATCCGCTTATGCGCTCGCCTGCCTGTTTTGGGCCAATCCGCTGGTGTGGCTGGCGCAGAAACGGTTGCGCCTGGAATCCGAAAACAGCTGCGATGCTGCCGTTCTGCGCTCTGGTCGGGCAGATACTGCTTATGCGCACAGTTTGCTCAACGTCGCGAATAGTTGCAGACAAGCGCGTCGTGCCCACCAACATCCGCGACATAAACAACTGCTGATGCAAACCATGCTCGATAAACACACTTTAAAAGTTCGAATAATCAACGTCCTTCAGGAGAATAAAATGAAAGCACCCGCCTTAAAGCGAGAAATCAAACGCACAGCTGCTGTCCTGTTTGTGATATCCACCGCCATGTTGGCAACGCTAGGTAGCTACCAGGTACTCCATGCCCAGCAGCAACCTGACCCCGCCTCGCGGGTGATAGATGCTGAAATATTGCCGCTCAACACCATTCAGCCGCAATATCCTACGGTGGCAGCAGCCGACGGAATTGAAGGCTGGGTGCAGGTGCGTTTTACCGTCATTGCCGATGGTAGTGTGGAAGAAAGCTCAGTGAGCATTGTTGACTCACAACCTGCAGAGGTCTTTGATCGTAGTGCCATCGCTGCGGCAAAACAGTTTCTGTTCAGTCCCCGTATTGTCGCTGGCCAACCGGTGAATGTGCCCAATGTTGAGTATGTATTCCGCTACTTTATGTCTGAAGCATCAGAGCGGGCTGCGCAGTTGTAAGCAATCTGTTTGACTGTAGTGATATGAATAAGCAGGTTTGATCTGATATTGTCCCGGCATGCTTACAAACAGGTCCGAGAGAATAAAAAAGTGAACTTTGAATTAACAGCGGATCAACTGGCCATCCGAGCAGCGGTTAAAAAAGTCTGTCAGCCCTTTGATGACAACTATTGGTTTGACCGTGACCACGATGGCCGCTTTCCCCACGATTTCACCCGTGCGATGGCAGAAGGGGGCTGGCTTGGAATTGCCATGCCCGCTGACTATGGTGGTTCAGATCTGGGCATTGTAGAAGCCTCCATACTGATGCAAACCATCGCGGAATCCGGTGGCGCGTTTGCCGCATGCTCCTCCATTCATCTGAATATTTTTGGACCACACCCCATCGTCAAACATGGTACCGCTGAACAGAAGGAGCGTATGTTACGGCCGCTGATCGCCGGCCGCGACATCGCCTGCTTTGGTGTCACAGAGCAGGATGCGGGTCTCAACACGGCGGCACTAAACACACGGGCGCAGTGGGACGGTAAACACTATGTTGTCAACGGCACCAAAGTCTGGACATCCACCGCGCAGCAGGCCAACAAGATTCTGTTGATTGCGCGCACCACGCCGATTGATCAATGCAAAAAACCCATCGATGGCCTGTCGCTGTTTTATACCGATCTGGACCGACGTTTTGTGCAGATCACCGAAATCGAAAAAATGGGCCGCAAGGCCGTGGACTCCAATCAGGTGTTTTTTGACAGCCTACCCATCCCGCTGGAAGATCGCATTGGAGAAGACGGCAAGGGATTCCGTTACCTGCTCGATGGTTTGAACCCGGAGCGCATTCTGATCGCAGCAGAGTCCGTTGGCATTGGCCGCGCAGCCTTGGCCCGCGCCACGGACTATGCAAAAGAGCGTGTGGTGTTTGGCAGGCCGATTGGCCAGAACCAGGGTATTCAACATCCCCTGGCAGAAAGTTGGTGTGAGCTGGAGGCTGCTAATTTGATGGTGTTCAAGGCCGCCAGTCTTTACGATCAAGGTCTGGATTGTGGCCAGTTTGCCAACGGCGCCAAATATCTGAGTGCTGAAGCGGCTTTTAAAGCCTGCACGCGCGCCATGAATACCTTGGGTGGTTACGGGTATGCCAAGGAGTATCACGTAGAGCGCTACATGCGCGAAATTATGATTCCAAAGATAGCCCCGGTCAGCCCGCAGATGGTGCTCAACTATATTGCCGAACGGGTATTGGGCTTGCCCAAGTCGTACTGAGTGACAAACGATTGTTGGCTATGGTTACGCGACAGGCTTTGTTAAACTCAGGTTGAATTTTGAAAAACCTGAGCCGACTGACCATGAAAGATCTGAAAGAGTTGTTCACGCTCAAAAAAGCAGAGACGACCGCATCCACGATGCCTGCGCGCAGCAACGATGTCAGCGCCTTCCTGCAACAGGTTGCCAGCATGCCCAAGATCAACACACAAGGGCGTGCTGGTCGCTTGATTTTTGCACTGGATGCCACAGCCAGCCGTGGCGCGACCTGGGATCAAGCCATGCAGCTGCAGGCGGAGATGTTCTCCAGTGCGCAATCACTGGG
>DITX01000185.1:20592-21136 GCA_002422225.1 Gammaproteobacteria bacterium UBA6173 | reverse complement strand
CGGCGTCGACTCACAGTAGCCGAGCAGGTCGTCTTAATCCCCTTTCAGCGGGGCAGTTTTTTTAACAACACAGATAAGCCAGATAGCCGCAAGCATTAAAGTCTTAATCCCCTTTCAGCGGGGCAGTTTTTTTAACTAACTATGGCCGAAAAAATGGGACTAAATGCCCGTTGTCTTAATCCCCTTTCAGCGGGGCAGTTTTTTTAACACAGTAAGGATTGATCAACTGGTTGCATTGTTGGAGTCTTAATCCCCTTTCAGCGGGGCAGTTTTTTTAACATTTATTGGTGTTAATGCGCAGGAATTGATTGGGTCTTAATCCCCTTTCAGCGGGGCAGTTTTTTTAACAAATTCAAAAACACTTCAACAAAAATTCGGTACCGTCTTAATCCCCTTTCAGCGGGGCAGTTTTTTTAACCCTCGGCAGATACGAGAGTATCGTGAAACGGGAGGAGTCTTAATCCCCTTTCAGCGGGGCAGTTTTTTTAACTAACTGAATATGAAGCGCATGACATATTTGGTCTTAATCCCCTTTCAGCGGGGC
>DITX01000185.1:0-20562 GCA_002422225.1 Gammaproteobacteria bacterium UBA6173 | reverse complement strand
TTCAGCGGGGCAGTTTTTTTAACTGATTGCAGCCAAAATCCTTTTCACACCAATAAGTTGGCGAGATAGTTCCAGATTTTCCGGAAATTCCGAAAGTTGATATACAAACTCACTGTTCATTTTAGAAAAATGTCCTCCGGTAACCAGCAGGCACCAACCCGAATAGCGTCCGATAGTGGCTCAACAGTATACGCTCGCACATCATCCTGATCATCATCAATAACATCCTGAATGTCACCAAGCATAGCGTCCAGATCTGACTTTGCACCAATCAGATAGTAGACTGAATACTGAACAAAAGCAGCATGTTTGACCGCTCTTCGATGAACTCTGCCAAGTCTTTTTGGGTTGGCAATGTCGTAACAGATCAGAAAGTGCGCCATAACAAAACCTCAGATGATGGATTCAAGGCGGGTAGCAAGCTGGGTTAGCATTCTTCTAATGATAAATTCAATATCCTCCGACTGGGCTTGGTATAAATCAGACATAGATTGCGCCGAAATTCTGATACGCCGTTTACATAGCTGACTACCCAAACAGAACATTAACCAGGTTTCACAGATTGGCGACAAGTCCTCCATCAACCTTCGCTTCCCGCGGCTTTGATTCGCGAGCCCATATTCAACGATCAATTGTGACAGGTGCGCGCATAAGATTCCGCTTAACCAGTCCATGGCGGTTTCAAAGTCATCCTTTCCCAAGCGCTGTTTGCAAATTCTGCGCAATCTTTCGGTGAGTAGTTGCAACCTGCTTTCGCGTGCACCTTCATTAAATCCAGTCATAGAAATGACATTCAGTGTCTGTCTGTCGCTCTGCACATTGCAATAGTGTGTCAATGCCGTCTCTGATCGCACCTACCACATGGACACGAGACAGTCGCCTGAATGGAAACAAGCGCGCACTTTGCGAGCGCATGGTGACCTTCAGCGCGGGCCCGTCCACTGTAAGGCTTTCCAGTTTCCGCGCATCGATAACAAGACAGGTTGCAGGCGTATCCATCAGAGTTCCTCCACGTTTTCAACGCGATCGCCCATGTTCGGTAGTTGAGAAAAATCTTTTTGCAACTGCTGCAACCAATGCCTTGCAACCCGTCGCAGCAATCGACGCCAAATTTTGGCCATACCCACATAATGTGCGTAATACGTACTGCGCCCAGCCTTTCCCAAGATGCACGGTCTATCACCAGCGGCAGCAGTCGTGACAAAGTGATCTGCGCGCAGCGTCTCTCGGGCGAACATACGCCACACCCAATGCTCGACAAACGGCCTGAAAGACTCCACCAGATCACATGCCAAGGATTCCCTGCCAAAGGTGGGTGTGTGGTATACACCCAACAATGGATCGAAGCCCGTGGCAAAAAGCGTGCGTACTGCTTCTGCATGAAGTAGTGTGAAGCTCAATGAGAGAATGACATTGACAGGATCACGCGGTGGGCGCCTGTTTCGGCCGTTAAACGCCAGCGACGGCGCAAACAGGGATTGATAGGCTTCGAAGTAGGCTGCCCCGGCAGCACCTTCCACCCCGCGCACGGAGGCAATAGTAGTTTGACTATCCAGCCGGTCAATCAGACCAGAAATTCTTGAAATACCGGTAGTCAATTGATAACGGTTATCCGGCCTTTTACGCAACGCTTTGACTAACATGGCTCGTTGCGCGCGCAGCTTGTTTCTTACCATGGCTGTCGAATATTGCAGACGATGGGCAGGGCTGGTCACAGCCTGATACTGAAGTAACCTTCGATCAGCATCATTGTGCGCCATACCATGGGTCATCGTGCAGGATTCAATCTTTCGCGGATTGATAAAGATGGTTGTGATGCCCTCAGCTGTGAGTTGCGTCAGCAGAGTAGACGAAAAATTGACTGGCGCACTAACAACCAGGATTTCTATCAGGTTGGTTGGTATCGACATGTTTGGACGTACTCCCTCAATTTTGACGAGCAATCGCCCTCGGTCTACTTCCACTTCGCAGTTTTTCCGATCAATGAACAAAGTCTGCATCAGGTCTGCTCCTGTTAACCCAGATAGGTGTAAAGTTCGTCAGCGGGTTTGACCGCCACGCCTAAGGTCGAAACCGCATCCCGGCCAGTCAGCCGAATCACCAGAAACGCATCAACGTCTTCGTCCATGGTTTGCCCGACACGGCTAAGCAACTCTCTGCGCTCCCTTGCCGTGAGATAACACTCAAAGGCTGACTTCTGACCACCACTGGCATATTCCTTCAGTACGGCCAACATACGGCGAAGCCGTTTGGGTTCACGGATATCATAGGCAACCAGATACAGTTCTCTGTTCATGCTCAGAATCCTTTTCTAGAAATTGCACGGGTCCAGTGCCAAAATAAAATCGTCAGGCAGATGTCGTAACACGGAATATTCAACCAATGCTGCGTCCATTTCTGTCAATTGCTGCGCAGAAAGCTCGGTTCCACGCAAATAGTCAGGCAGCACGACTTCCAAATGGAAATAGCGTGCACCACGGTTGCAAATACCAGCGATCAGGTAGAGTGGTAGAGTACCCATCACACAGTCACCCCATTTGATGAGACTCAAGTCTGCCAGGTGGGTGACATGAATATATGGATGCTGTACGTGGCGCTTGAGCCAGTCCAATGCACCGGGGTGACGTGTAACAAGGTAGTTCATAAAAATGCTCCCAAGTTGGTTGCATTTGAATGAGCAGTCCCTTTGACAGCGCACTTCCTGTGCTGGCTCACTCAAATGCATGGGCGCATTATTGACGGGTTTTATGTTGGCGGATCAGATTGCAAGCTTGCGGCAGCTGTGTTGAGTAGCGTTGCTTGCTGGTATTGACGATAGCGGCGCAATTAGTTATCAGCCAGATATCCAGGCTTTTAATATGCCTTTGATGTCTTTGAGCTGTGCGCCCTCCACCACTTTTATACGCAGGTCTTTGGCTCTTTGCTTGTCAGCCGGTCCTAACGCTCTGTAACTGACGAGCATGGAGCGGGTACCCAATCCACCCAAGTCGCTCAGGGAATCGAGTTTGTATAATGATTCTGTTCCTGCCCTGCCTGCCTGAGCGCCAGTCAGTCGCCGCGTCTTACACTCAATCAGATGCAGGCGATTGCGCGCCATAAAAGCCACGTCGATTTCATTGGTGGATTTAGGCGAGGCGATCTCCAGATTCAAGTGCGAACTGTCTTGCAGTACCCCCTCACTTTTCAATTCGTTCAGCCGGCCGTTGATGTACTCCTCCAACCATCCGCCATTGGCAAAAAAGCGGGTTTTCTCGCTTTTAAAAGTGATCTGCCTCTTGTCTTTCTGATGGGTGAGAATCTCAGAGCCTGCACATTGGGTCAGCAGCGCGTCCAGGTGGGGATCGGGTTTCTCCAGTAAGGTTAACGAAATAGAAAGCGTCTTTTTTTGCTCAGCTTCACTGGCCAGACGATTGAGCTGGCCAATTGCGCTGCCCCATTCATCGACATAAGCGACCAGGTAGTGACAAAGATCACGTTGGTCCGTGGTTAATCCACTGGCACCTGTTTTTTCACTGAGAATGTCGTAACCATAAGCATTAAGGTAGCTTTTGAGTTTGATACGGGCGGTTAAGGTTAGAGGTGGTTTTTCGCTGTCAAGAAACAAAACGTGATCCGTATCAATATCCACATAAAAAACTGATTGACCATAGCTACGAAACACCTCCTGAGCGCTGATCGCCATCCATTTTGTGCCGCCTGTCACATTTAAACCTACCGACCCTTGGGTATAGGTTTTAATCAGTGACTCCAGTTGCTCCTGCATCCTCTGGAAATTGCCGGTGGCTTCAATTGCCTGCTGCGTCACCTTTATGCCAAGGGGAGTAATGACTTTCTGCAAATACCCGGCGCGATCCTTCATCTGCTCTGTAACCAGAAGGATGACTTCTCTGGGTTTTAACTGCTCATCCAGCAGCGGTAGCAAATTGGGTGCAGCTTGCGCGGAAACCAGACAAACCTGAGTATCAAACATACCTATGCCCCTCTGTGTTGAGATATTGTGTTGTATTATCGGTTTGCCATGGTGCAGACAGCCACGTGTATTTGCCCAAGCCAAACGCCGTTTCTTTGCCAAGGTGCAGCCATTGCCCCAAATAAATAAAAGGCAATAATTCAGCGGGTACCTGGTGCAGTAGCCAATGACCCGTGACACCACTCAATTTCATTGATTGTTGCTGGCGAGAGGAATAACGCTCCCAATCCTGCCAGATCAAACGCCTGTCATCCGTAACTTTATCAGTAAAATCATTCAGTTGGTGTATGCGCGCCAGTGGCCAGTTATCGGCTTGTTGTATCTGCATTTGCAGGGTGACACGTCGGATCAGGTTGCGCAGCAGGATGGGTGCTGTCATTTCGCCGGGCGCAATTATCTTGCCGCGCTGCTGCAGTCGTAACGGTGTTTGTAGCCAAAGGTGGACATCACATCCATCCGGGTGCGATCGGTTAAATTCCGGTGCAGTGATACGTGAGTCATGAGCAACAACTCTGGGTTGCTGTTGTGTGTAAATAGTCAACACTGTACCGTCAGGCACAAGACACTCAACCGAAATGAGCTCACCTGTGCCTGCACCAGCGCCAACACCGCGCAGAAAAGCCCGCCGCCAAGCCAGAATGATCGTCGACAAATGGGGCATTGCCGGACCGAGCAGCACCACATCAAAACTCAATTGTTCATTGGTCTGATAGGTTTGCGCCTTGACCAAAGGGGCCTCGATCACATAAGGCACTGGCAATTGTGCAAGATTATTCAGGCTCACGCCTTGCGCAGACTGTTGGGGTGCAAAGACTGCTACATATGCGCTTTGCTGTAATAACAATGTATTCATTTCCCTGTCAGCCGGCGACAGACCACACACCTGTAACAGCGCATGACCAAACGCGCCGCGCAGCGTTGAGCCTGCGTAATCGGGCAATTTTAATGGCGATGTGACTCGCACATTAAAACGGTAGCGGGCGACGCTCAAGGACATCTTTTTCGTTAACTCGAGTGTCATGAATTTCCACTGAGCGCAGCGATCGCGGTTTGAATTTCTTGCCAACGCTCTTTTTTACCCGGACGCCCCCACTCTTTGGTGGCGGATTCTGCCAACAAATCAGCAGCAGCCTGACGACTGCGACTCTCTTGCCACTCTCGTGTCTGCTTTATAAATTCCAAACGCGCCTGGGAGAACGTACCCTGACCCGGATTAAATGGGCCGGCTGATTTTGCTGCAACAAACTCAGCACGGAACACAGCGATGACCTCTTGCGCTATCTCCCACTGCTGATCTTCCGGGCTGAGTTGCGCCAACCGTTCTGTTCTCGCTTGTTCTTCTGCCTCGACCGCGAGTCGGGATTCTTGCTTTTCGCGACGCCTTTGAGCCTCAGGATCTTCAACAAAGGCGCCATAACCAACGGCTGTTTTGGCACCAAATCCCAACCAGTTAAAGGCATGCTCAAAGGCCGCCTGAAGAAGGCTTTTCCACTGATGTCTGTCAAGCAGCTCTGGCGCCAGCAGCTTGAGCCTGTGCAGATCGCAGGTCACATGAAAAGTGAATGCCGAGCCGGGGGGTACGGTGAGAAAGCAGATGGGAGTAGGCTGTCCGGAATCATGAGGGGACTGACTATCCTGATAGTAGTGCTTTTGATGCGGCGTCATGATTTCCACCTGCAACGCGTCCCCTTTTATCTGGGGAACAACATCCCAAAAATTCAGTACACCGCGCACGTGGCTTTGGTCTCCGTCGCCGGTTTCTTTGCCGAACAGCACATCACTCAGCGACAGGGCAATCTCCTGTTTACCGACCTCCAGCGTAAAACGTTGTTCTTTAGACCAGCCTTTTGAATCGCCCCAATCACCTGACGCCCGTTCGCGGGCAGCCTGGCGCAGCACACCCTTGACACCGCTGGCGGGCAGGTAGGGCAGACCGTAAGGATTCAGAAAAGCAAAACCGTTTTCCAGCGGGTGTTCATTGCCAAGACCGGTTGTAAAGGGGGCAATAGCCAGGGCTTCGATTGTCATCAAGGTCTCTGGCTGATAACTGTTTGCCAGCGTTTTCTGGCGTTCAACCAGTGCGGACAGGCGATCTTTGTCGTCGGGATTAAGTACGCCAATTTTTTTCAGGGCATCTGCCTTGGTGTCTTTGGGTTTGGTCCAGTTTTGATTCCAGATCGCAAAATAAGGTCCGAAACGCATGGCGGGTGAGGCAGATCGAAAATCTTGATTTTGCAAATAGTCAGGTACGGCGGCAGGCATACTATTTATCTCCGTCGGGTTTGCGGGCTGATGCCATCTGGCGCAGCCATTTCAGCCATGCAAAGGCTTCAGTTGATCAGAACACCTGTCCTGCGCCCATGTGCACGGGACTAACGGCATAGAGAAAAACGGTGGCGCTTGTCTGAAACATGGTCTAGTATCCTTATGAGTTGGTCATGTTCGGGAGTCGATTGGTATGCACACTGTTAATATTCATGAGGCCAAAGCACATCTTTCCGAGATGCTGGCAAGGGTGGAACAGGGCGAAACTGTGGTGATTGCTCGCCGCAACAAACCCATAGCCCAGTTGGTCCCTATGACTGAGGAGCAACCCAAACGGTCTCCTCGCAAGTTTGGACTGGCAGAGGGCGAATTCACCATTTCAGACGACTTCTTCGATCCGATGACGGAAGAAGAGCTGGCGGAGTGGTATGACATCAAAACCACCGATCCCCTGCACCCGAACTGGAAGCATGAAAAATGAAGTTGTTGCTCGACACCTGCACTTTTTTGTGGTGGGCGGGAAAATCTAAACGCCTTTCTCCCAATGCCATGGCCGCACTCGCAGATGCTGACAACGAGTTGTTTCTCAGCGCTGCTTCCCTGTGGGAAATATTGGTCGGCTATATGCGTGGTAAAGAACTGCCTGTGCATGTGCCGGGCGAGCCAGAGCAGTATTTTTCCCAATTGCGTCAACGTATCGGTGCTGAATCGCTGCCTGTGACTGAAATCACGGTAATGCAATTGCCCAAGCTGCCACCCATCCACGGCGATCCGTTCGACCGCCTGCTGATCTGCCAGGCTATCGAACACGGCCTGATACTGGTCACGCCGGATGCGCATATTTCGCGCTACCCCATTCGCACGCTTTGGTAACAACGTCGTATTTTTCATATCCAGACTCCGATAGCGCAGCGGTTGAAACCCTCTGCCCGACGCGAAGCATCTTCGCACGGCTCTGACCATAATCCGCTTTCCGTAAGCTTGCGAAGTTGCTCCGGCGTTGCCTGCAGATCATCAAGCCAGTAAACACTGCCCGTGGGGGCAACACGCTGGGCAGGTTTGGGTTCGCGCCTGGCCAAGTCCCAGCCGGAAATGGTTTCGGCCCGCGGCACACAGGCTGACACCAGACGCGCGCTGATACCTCCAAGATTGAAGCGGTTGTCCGTATCAACGCCGGTCAGCTTCCAACCATCCGGGAATAACCCTGGGCTGGTTAGCACAATGCAGCAGCGTTTGCTGGCGGCAATGGCCGCATAGTCAGGTTCCGGCATGTGAACCTTTGTCTCGATAATACTGGCGGCACGTCCGTCGCCACCGAGTCGCAGGAGACCATCAACTGGCGGCGCGGCACCCGTTACTGCTGCAAGAAAACCAACATCCCGTTTTAAGACAACCGCCTGGGCTGAAAACAGTTTGCCGTCTTCAACACTGCCGGTGGATTCGTTCATGCCGATGCCAACGCGCGGATCTATGCCCCACAAGTCAGATGAGGGGATCACTTGTGCCGCAGTTGGTATTTGGCCGGTCAAGTAAGCCTGCCAACCAAGCTGCGTGAGCCAGTAGCCACTGACTGCCTTTTTGCGCTCACTTTGCGCCAGCACCGGCAACATGGGCAACACAAATGAACTGAGCAAATCAATAAGTTGCGGTACCAGCCGCGATACCTGCAGATTGTCTTGATCATCTTTGCTGATCACCAGATCCGATGGCGGTGCCATCAAAAGCTCGACCTGGCCGCTGACATTGCGGGCCATGGTAAAACCTTGCAGCATAAAACTGCCCGGCTGCGCCGGAGTGCCCAGTGTTGCATGCGAGCTATTGCCTGCTGCAAATGCATTCAAATCAACACCGTCATCGGCCAGCATGCGAGAACGAATGGCGCCTGCGGCTACGGAAGGCCACGGCGGAATCAGACTTTCACCATAGCTGCCCGGATCGCCGAACAGTTTGTTGCCGCGCAGAAACAAGACGTCCAGCGGTTCGATATAGCGGTACTCAGTTAGGCTCATACTTCACCTCCGGTGCGTGTCTCGCGGGCCAGGAATTCAGCGACGGAAAGGAAGTTGCGCAGTTTTTCGATGCGCTTATTTTCGTTCCACCCCATCATTAGTTGCGTCAGCCGTTGCGCAAGCGCGGGCACATCACCCTTCGCCTGTCCCTCAGACTGTCTGTCTAACTGATACGTCAGCAGGGTTTTCAACATCTCACCGCTGCCAGTAGGAAGGGGCAATTCATGGTCATTGAGCCACTCCAGTGTGTGATAGACCGCGCGGCGAGACACACCTGCCTGCGCCAGAAAATCACGCAACGTCATTAGCAAGTCGACTGGTTCTCCCCACTTTTCGGTGAGACGCAGTGCACCGCCCGACCGCTTGATGACTGTGATGGAGAAGCGATTACGGCCTTCATTTTTAGCGCGCTTTTCCGCTGCTTCCAATTCGAGGCGTACCGCGGCCAATGGAGCCTGATGATGGGCAATGACGGCACCGCAGGACGCGGTAGCGGACGTGCCCATCATACGCATCAGTTTGGGTTTGCCTTTTTGTGTCAGCACGGCAAACCCATTATGTAATGTCAGCCCGGTGGGGTGACGTCCACCCTCATGCTCCGGATCGTGGCCGGAATACGCATAACGCAGGCGCTGCATGGCAGGCAGTAAGTCAGCAACCGGCAACATGGCAAAGACATCATCCCCGCCAGCGTAAATCAGTCGGCCCAGAAACTCTTCCTCAACCACATGGCGCACCACCGTCAATGAAAAGTCGTTCAGCGCAGCGGAAATCGCCAAATGCCGGTTGGGTGACAAGGCACGTTTTTGATTGCCATAGTTTTTAATATCGGCCACGCGCTCAGCATGCTTGTTGAAGCCATCGCGCACCTTGGGATGAAAACTTTCCAGGTAGGAGATCGCTTTTGACTCACCGCCGGCCAGCCACTGGCCCATGTGGTCACCGTCCAGCAGGATCAATCCGTAGTACGTTTCGGGCTTGGCACCAAACAATGACTTCAGCTCGCGCAGGGCTGCGTCGATGTCACTGTTCTGCTCTTTTTCCCGCTCGGCGTCCAGCCAAGCCGGAATCTTTGCCAGTAAACTGCCATCTCTATGTTTATAGGTATTTTTTGCCAACTTTCGTGGTAACGCGACTCGTTGTAGATCTGTAAGTTTATTGGCGATAGGTGATGGCAGAGATTTACTTTCACTGCTGCCAATCCAACGATCCAGCTGATGCGCCAACGCCATAGTGTGGGTGGACACCACAAAGCGACCAGCGCTTTCATCACTCATATCGCCAAGCAAGGCCTTGCCGACCTCTTCGGCAAACAGGGATGGCCACAGACGCTTGATGGCAGGCAATGCACCCAGATGTTCGCCACTCTTCGCCCACGCAGGCCGTTTGTTGGCGACCTTTGCCCACAGCGTATCTTTTTGCTGCCGGTAAGACTTTTTGAGCTGGGCACGATCTGTTGTCAGCCACTCGGTTTCACCTGTCAGTGAACAGCGCCAGCCTTGCTGTTGGCATTGCCTGAAGGTACGGGTGCTTTTTGCAGCCGCCAGCACGCGCTCGGCCAGATCATGAACCGCTGGGTACAGAACGCCGGGATTAGGGGCAAAGAAAATAGATTTTTTCCCCTGTTCATCGCGCAGTTCAATGTCTTTCTGTAACAATTTCCAGGCCGGTGTATCCAGAAAACCCGACGCCCCTGCACCATTAAAAAACGGCTGCATGGCGGCTGATAACTGAGTGACGTCCAGACCGGTTTGTTTGTCAGGGTTATTGAGCTTTATCAAGGAAAATGGGACCGCTGCCCAATGCACTTCCGGAAAACCTGACAGCTGTTCTTTCATCTGTTCGTAGGGCGTTTTGATCGTTTCTTGCTGACCTGCATAACCTGCTTCGGTCAGCAATTTGGTGACCACTTCTTCACCCAATTCTTGTAGCCACTGACGCACCTGTTTTTCAACAGAGTTTGCCAATGCCTTTGCCTGACTACGCGGTACAACAGCCACAAACCGGTTTGGCAGCGCGGCGGAAAACAGCGGATTGCTGTCCGTTCGCTTGTCTTGCCAATCACAGTCCTTAAACATATCTGATGGCAGCCCGCATTCATCACGCAACCACAAATCGACTTGAGGAATTCCGCGCAAGCGAGGGAATAAAATCGCATCTGGCCCCAATTGCTCACAGACCACTCGCATGGCTTCCCACGACAAACGCGCCAACAAGTGTGATCCGGCCCACATATCATCCATTTTTCGCGCAGAAGCGATAAATGGCTGAACCGGGCCAATGGCCAGCGATAGCAACGCCGCTTCGCCGTCAGGGTCAGCAGCAAACGCGCCAGCAAAGGCGGAGGTCAAATCAAGGTGATCCCAGATCGAGTGATCCGGCACACGGGTATCAGCCGGCAGCATATTCCAAAGAGGACCCAGCGTTCCGTTATCTACCTCTTCAGAGACTTCCGGCCCAAATCGCCAGAAAGCCAGGACAGACTTTCTGAAATTCGTCTCACCGTTATCTCGGATCAACAGATTGCTGAAATGCTCGAAGCTGCGTGACTTGAGATCGTCAAGATCGTTTGAACCAAAGTCGCCATGCTGACTCAGATCAAACGTCTGTCCTGTCAGCGGATGAATAAGAACTGGATGTTTAGCCCAGTTAACGCGGGCCCAACTGGCCACACCAATGGTTTTTTCCTCACCTTTTTTAGTGGTGATGCTCATCTCCTGCATAGGCCATTGAGGCCGGTCAGCCGCGGCCGCCCACCAGTCTGCACGCTGGACTGTCTTGTAGGTCTTCGACTCAATGCCGCCAGAGAAGGCCACCGCGTGCAGAACATCGGCATTGTCGTTGTCCATCACGCCGGACGGTATGATCTGATCGTGCCGTGCCAGTCGCCATAACACGCGAGAGGTACCGCCTTCATGACCGACGGGATCACGCAACAGGACCAGCGCTTTTTCAGCCGGGTCGTGCAGGCGGGCGTGGAGCTTGGTTTGCCAAATAAATTTGTCCGTCATATTCAAGCACCAACCCGATTAAAGTGTGGATGTTTGTCCAAAAAAGTGTGCGCAGCTGCAAAGGTAGCTGGAAAGTCCTGTTGTTTCTGCGAACTCAGTTTGTTCCACAAACTGTCAGCGGGCCGACAAGGCATATGAACGATCAACGCAACGAACTCCTTCCCAACTGCCCGCACTTTAAAACGAAGGCTATGAGGTACACGGTCAGTGTTAGACCAGCCAGGCATTGTTGCTTTTGTGCTTGGGTAAGCCAACATCAGTCGATCGGGCACCGCTCTGCGCATATCGGCCCGGGTTTGCGCCAGGAGTCTCATCGCTGCTTCCCAACCAGGTTGCGCAGATGATTGCCAAACAAGTGCTTTTTCGTCTTTACCGATGGCATGCGGCCAATCCTTTTGCATAGCGGCTTTCCATTCACGCATTACTGGCTTGTAATCAACGTGTGTTCCAATCAACTCAAACGATCCCCAGCCATTGCGACAACGACCCCCAAGCGTTCCGTACGAATTTATCAGTGCCAGCGCCTGTTCAATGCCGGAGTCTTCAGGAAAAGCAATTCGAAGTCTCGCCTCAGCGCCGGATTGAATTGCAGCGTTTGCTTTCAGTTTCGGACCTGGAATAACAGGGCCAAAACCCGAATACAACGCAGCAGGAATCTGGTTTTTACCCATGGCAACCTGACCAATCGCGGGTGCCTGATTGAGCTTGCCCAAACTCCAGTCATCAAGGCGAATTCGCACCTGACTCTTGTGAGAATCTCTGCCATCCGCTGCCACACCAAATATTTCAGCTTCATACTTGCGCAAGGAGTCCACATTAAAGTTCAGTTGTTCGGCCACAGCCACCCGCCACCACTGCCGCAGCAACGCCTTGAGCGGCGGCGTGCGCCACTGGCCGCTCTGCTCGGCATTCCCCAAAAAAGCAGGCGTGTTAAAACGGACCGTGTACTCAAGAGTTTTCATGGGACATCGCCCTCCATAATTTCTATATCCAGATCCTCAGGCACACCATAACCTGATAATTTGCCGAAACGGCGACTTGCAAGCTTGCAACGCTCTGCCAGGTCAGGTCCCAGATTTTTTTTCAAACTCAAATTCAGACGTGACACGTTTGTTTCAATGAAGCCCTTGTCCATACCTTTTCTCATAAGCGCTTCAGTCTGAGTGCTCAAGGACACCCCATAGCTCTGCGCAATATTGATAAACGATTCACCATATTCCTGTCCTAGCTCTTTATAGCCATCTGATAACGGCCTGACGGGTTCACCTTTCTCTCGCAGATGAACAACTATCCATAGTAATAACGCTGTGTGTGTCGTGGATAACTTGCCGGGGACATCATTGACTTCATAACGTCTTTCACAAGGCCACAAGCGCATAGTCACACGTTCCGTCGCGCGTCTGGCCAATTCAACGGTTTCGCTAAATCCATGATTGCCGTTGAGAAGACTCTCGGGTAATCCGCTTCTCAATCGTACAAATGGAATTCGTGCCAGCCAGACTTGAGCCTGCCGGGCATCAAGTGAACGACCATCGCGATGTGTTATTTCCTTGCGGTACGGTGTTGGATAGTAAAATTCAGAATTGGATTCGTAGTGTTCACTGACCAGAACATGGCTTAGGCAGTCTTGGGGACGGCCAAACAAAGAAAGCGCATAACCGGCATAAAACCCCATGGTTTTACGACCACCAGCTAGTGAGACGTGTAGTTCAGTGTCTGCATTCCGGGCAAAGTTACGGATAACCGCGCTGATTGTATCTGCAGCGGCTTCGTTGTCTTCAGGGGTACGCAGATCAGGCAGATCATTCATCTGACTGTCTTTTATCAGATGAATGGTGGACTCATCAAACCGAATCGGTTTAACGATGTTGTAGTCCTGTAAAAACTGATGGAAGCGCTTTTTGTCTTCAAGTAACTGGAGTACCGCGTTATCACGGCCGTGGCCGGTCGTAATCAGGTGGACCTCATCCGGAATCCATTCTGGGTTGGACTGCACACAAAGAGCGTACAGAGTTTCGGTAATGATCTGCGGGCTCATGCCGCTGACCAATATCAATATTTTTGTTCTTGAGTCGTCCATATGCCAAGCGCCAGGTTATATTTTGCTGGCTGGTATTATCCATTCAGGTTGAAGTATGTGGACATTTCGCAAGCTTGCAGCTTTTGTCTACACCCAAGTCTGCTAGCTGGCAATCATTGTTGTTCTAGCCCGAGTCTTATCGAAATTCGCATCGGAGTCAATTAACCAGTCAGACCCGCATTGGCTGCAGCGTCCAGTACGTCAATGACCGCCACAACCACTCCAGCAGACCAAAACGGAAATGGCGCAGCCAGACTGGTGACAACCATAACTGCAAGGCCTAGATGCCCAGCACAATCAAGAGTTGGCCGGCACGCTCAACCTGCCCAATCAACCCCAGACCATGACCGTAAAAAATCAGGCCACACAACACAGTGTGCATGATGTAGTTGGTACAGACCATGCGCCCAACAGCGGCGAGGCGCTTGGTCAGCGCGGGCAAAGCCGCTCTCCTTGCATGACAGTGTTTTTGAACTTTAGGGTTCTGAAATAGTTATAGCAAAAGTTTACAAGGATCGTCATGCTGCTTCTTGAACTGCGTGAGACTTAGGGGCGTGTTACGTTCTGAATTCAGGACAACCTATCATCAGCTTACACATGGCGATTTCAGGGAACTTATCTTGGCTGCAAAATTTGTAAAGCAACGCCGACTTTCCACATTACTCTCGCGAGTTATCTGGCTGAGTGTTTTGCCACTGATAGTTCTTACGATTGCCCTTGTCATTTTTGACATTTACCAACAACAGGAACGATTGCATGGTCAAGCCGACAGACTTGCTCGCAACGTGTCAGTGTCGGTTGAATCGTATCTCGATTCGCGCATCAAGGCACTCGACATGCTTGCCGGTTCGTCTATAGTTGATGAGCCTGCAAGATGGAGCGAACTATACGCCGCTGCCTTGGTTTTTCTCAGTCGTTTTGATAACCATGTAATTTTCGCAAACAACGACCAACCTGTTCGGATGTTATTTAATACGCGGCTGCCTTTTGGGTCTGAGCTTCCGAATGTCCCGGTACCCACGGGGCGTGCTGCAGTGCCGATTGCATTGTCAACAGGACGGCCAGCGGTCGGAGATACTTTCACGGGCCCAATTGCCAACGAGCTTTTAGTCGCTATTGTTGTCCCCATTGTGAGGAGTGGACATGTCCAGAATCTACTGCTGAGCACCCTGGCAGCCACACAGTTCCAAGAAAACCTTGAATCAGTTGCGCTACCGACTGGCTGGGCGGTGACACTGCGGGATCACAGTGGTGAAGTTATTGCAACGCGGTCGCCACCCGGTTTTGACGCTGTACGCGACGTTAGTCCTTCGGAGAGATTTGAGCTCGGTGTTGACACAGCAGGATGGCTGGTTACAGTCGAGATACCACGCGCCATTTACTGGGCGGACCTCTTTAGATTGGCTTCAGTTTTGGTTCTCGCTGCTATGCTCTCTATTGCTGCCGCCTGGTTGGGTGGCAGCGCGAGCGGCCGAACCATTGCACGACAGGTTGCCGCCCTTGCCAACACTTCAAACCTCGATGACATGGATGTGGACATTCAAGAGATCGCGTCTGTCAAACAAAGACTGGAAGTTGACGCATTTGAATCGCGCGACAGTGAGGCACGTCATCGCCAATTGTTTGAAGACAATCCACTGGCAATGTGGGTCTATGATTTGGCAACATTGCAATTTATTGCTGTAAATGATGCAGCGATAAAACAGTACGGGTACTCGCGAGACACTTTTTTGTCTATGACCATTAAAGATATTCGTCCACCTGAAGATGTGCCGCGACTACTTGAAAATATTGCAAGCGTTCAGAATGGACTGGATGAAGCTGGACACTGGCAACACCTCACACAAGATGGCCGTCTCATACATGTAGAGATCAAATCACATGTCATCACATTCGATGGCAAGCGCTGTGAACTCGTTCTCGCCAACAACATCAGCGAAAGGATTCGGGTAGAGACCCAGCTGGCGCATTTGTCTCAACATGACGCACTCACAGACTTGCCAAACAGGACATTGCTTAAAGACAGATTGACGGTTGCCCTGTTTTACAAACAACAAGTCAAAAGCCATCTGAGCATTCTCTGCATCTATATAGATCGTTTAAAGAGTATCAACGATGCCTTCGGACATGATTTTGGAGACAAAGCCCTCTGTCAGGTCGCAGATCGACTCAAATTATGCATTAAGAATACGGATACGCTCAGCCGCGTCGGAGCCGACGAGTTCCTTATTCTGTTGCCCGATACCCTGGATCGTGAAGGTGCTGCACAGATATCTAGTAACATACTGATATCTTTGATCACTCCCCTGCAGATCGACGAAAAAAGCATTGTGTTGAACAGCAATATTGGCATCGCGTGTTACCCGGAGCACGGAGAGGAGCCAGAAATATTGTTGCGGAATGCTGCCAATGCTGCGCATACGGCACGGGATTTAGGTCCAAACCACTTCGAATTTCACACCGCAGAAATCAACGACCGGGCTGCTGCCCGCATTACTCTTGAGAACGAGCTCTACCAAGCGCTGAAGCTCAATCAGTTGTTTCTGCTTTATCAGCCACAAATTAATTTCAGCAGTGGCAAACTGTCAGGAATTGAAGCACTCATCCGTTGGCAACATCCGGTTCATGGCCTCATCTCACCGGCGCAGTTCATTCCAATCGCAGAGGAAAGCGGACAGATCACCAGTATTGGCCGTTGGGTACTGGACACTGCTGCGCACCAGCATGCGAGCTGGGTCACGCGATTCAAGCTTGATGTTCCCATGGCAGTGAATGTTTCAGCAATTCAGTTCCGACAAACGGGTTTCCTGGATACCGTGTGGGAAATACTTCACAAGAGCCAATTGTCACCTGATTTTCTTGAGCTTGAGCTCACAGAAAGTGTTGTTATGCAGAACTTAAGCGATGTCATGACAAAACTTGACCGCCTTGCCGATTCAGGCGTAAAACTGGCTATTGATGATTTTGGCACTGGATACTCGAGTTTAAGTTACTTGAAACAATTCCCTCTTTATCGTCTCAAAATCGATCAATCGTTTGTCAAAAATCTGCCCAAAGACAATCAAAGCAATGCCATTGCCGAAGCTATCATACAATTAGGTCATAGCTTGGGACTTACAGTGCTTGCAGAAGGAGTAGAAACCCTTGCCCAGCGGGACTGTCTTGATCAGCTAGGCTGTGATGACGGCCAAGGTTATCTTTTTGCGAGGCCTATGGGTGCCACCGAGTTTGAAGACTATATGGACAAAGTAAAATTGACCCACCCTTTGGGCTGGTTATCCCCGCAGGTGCGGGGAACACACTTAGAGTAACCAATTGTCCTGCAAAAGAAAAATTGGACCCTAAAAATCTACCAATTTTTTATTGTTAAAGATCAGAGCTTTCCTGCGGGTGGAAAGCTACCAGATGAAGTCCGTCGAACTCCACCGGCAAACGTCTATTCGCCCCTAATGTCTGAAATTCGTAACCGGATTCGTGGTTACTTGCCCAGGCCATAACCACATTACCGCTCTCATGCCCTTCTCTGAGCTGCTGCCAAATCATTTCTCTAGTGCGCCTGGAAACATCACCAATGTAGACGCCAGCTCGCACCTCCAGAAGCCAGATAGCCAAACGACCGCGTAATCTCGGCGGAATATTTTCTGTGACTACAACGAGAAAACTCATTACTGCGCCCTATGCCCTGCATCACCGATATTCTCCGGGTTGGGAATGGCAGGCAGTACCGACTCTGGAGGCGCTTCTGGTGGCGATATACCGCCTGCAGCAAGCACATCTTCAATCAATGGAATGATCTTCGACAGAATCTTGCTAGACCTGAACAAGTCACGGCAACCAAGGCGCACTTCGCGCTCTGGATGCGCAGGAGACTTTGCGGCAATACGAAATGCTAACGGTACTACCGTTTCAAACTTATAGAGATCAGCGACGTCGTAAACAAAAGACAAGGGTTTACCCGTATGGATAAATCCGACTGCTGGCGCATATCCTGCCGCTAGCACAGCAGCCTCGGTGATACCGTAAAGACAAGACGTGGCCGAAGACAAACATCTGTTCGGGATATCCGCAGCATCCCATTTCTGACGGTCATAATTTCGGGATCGCCACTCCACGCCGTATTGTTTAGCCAATAGCTTATAGGTCTCACGCACCCGGGCACCCTCGATGCCTCGCAGTTGTTCGACGCTGCGCCGGTTTGGCGCTGGCTCACCAAACCGCACCTCATACATCTTTCGCACGATCTTCAGGCGCAAATCGTCGTCTAGCGCCAGTTTTGCTTGATACAGCAGTCGATCTGCTCTGGCACCTCCAGGCTGCCCGCTGGCGTACAACCTCACCCCTGATTCCCCAACCCACACAAGCAAAGTGCCAACTGTAGACGCCAGATGAACTGCCGCATGAGACACTCTGGTACCTGGTTCCAGCATAATGCACGCAACAGACCCAACGGGAATATGCATACGAGTTCCAATCTTGTCTATTACGACAAACGCCCCGTCCAGCACGTCAATCTGACCATACTGAACAAATATCATCGACACACGATCTTTCATGGGCAGTGGTTTCAGGGGTGGAAGTAATTTGGCGTCAGACATATTCGCCATCCTCACCCGGGCGGGGGAGAGAGTTTTGCCTGTTGTTTATCAGGATGCGCATCTGGCGAATGGCCAGCGCATTTAGTTTTATCAGCCTCTCAGATTGGGGTAGCCCCTCGTCTATAAAGTGGGCATTCAACGACTCCATATTCGCCAGACAAACCAATTGATGCACATTAGCATGATCGCGAATATTGCCACTCAGCTCAGGATTAGTGTCCCGCCATTCACGTGCAGTCACCCCGAATAGCGCCACGTTCAACAAATCTGCTTCACTTGCATAAACAGAACTGATTTGCTGCGCCGTTGGCGTATCTGGTATCAGATTTTCTTTGATGGCGTCGGTGTGGATTAAATAATTGACCTTGGCAAGATTTCGCCTGATATCCCACCCCATTTGCCGGAACTCTTGTTCCTTCAGGCGTTGGAACTCTTTAATCAGGTAGAGCTTGAACTCGACGGAAATCCAGCTGGCAAACTCAAACGCGATGTCTTTCTGGGCAAATGTACCACCGTAGCGGCCTGGCTTCGAAATCAACCCCCGGGCACTCGTTTTTTCGATCCACTGATTAGCCGTCAGCGTAAAGCTGTTCAGCCCAGCCTGCCTTTTAAACTCATCGAATTCGATGACATTAAAATCCGGGTTGTTCAGCTGCTCCCAGATACCCAGAAACTCTATCGTATTTCGATTGCGCAACCAGTTACCAATTATCACACCTGTTCGATCTGGATTTTTATAACGCGCAACATCAGTAATACAGATGTACTCGATACCATCTCTATAATCTGTAACAATTTTGTGGTCCAGAACCTGCAATTTAACTGTCATGCCGTGCTCTCCTCTTCCCTGTATTGAGCCATTTAATATCAGCGCATGGGTTTAATAAGCAGCAAGCCACAACCAAACCCCTTGCTGTGACCGACCCCGGTTACCAGCGCCTTGTTCAATCGGTCCGGATCAACTACCTCAGCCACGCCCTGATAATCCAAAGTGGAAAATTCGATATTGAATCCCTTGCGCACCAATTTCTGCTGGCGATATCCGTTCTGCAGCACGCTGTGCTCGCGAATTGCCAAACCCCATTGCACACTCCTGTTCAGCAGCCAATGTTTTCCGGCCGCTTCCAGCACTGTCGCCAGCTGATCGCTCTGCTCTGGTGGCAAGCTACGCTTGGCGTGCATCAACACGTCGTGGCGCTGCGATCGCTTGTTATCCTGGCGTTGGCTGACAGTGGGATTTGCGCCCGAGATACAACTGGAAGTGCGGACGGCGTAACGCATCAGCCAGACTTGAAAGATCAACGGGAGCGCTTGCAAGAGCCTCTACAGCTACCAAAGCGACGCTGTCACAACGATACTCACGTGTAGACAGAATGGTATCCACTTTATCTGCCATTAATTCCTGCCGACGAGAGCGAAACTGGAACTTGCGCGGCAACACACCAACTTGAACTGTATGATAATCCCGCAGAGGAGAACCTGCGCATTCCAGCTTGATGCCAAAACGGTAGCCTTTAATCAATGCTTGCTGTCCAGCGTCGTCATCCCGCTGAATACCCAGTGCTGCACCCAGAAGCCCCAACATTGCCGAGCGCGACGGATGCACCGCAGAGTGACGCGACTCACCCACTGCTATCTCCCCCCAGCTGGCCAGCGGCCCATAAAGTCGAATTAACAGATACTCAGTCATGAATTACTCCGATGCGACAAAGTCGAGAATTTCAAGCATGGAGCCTTCACCCACTAAAGCGTTAAGTTGTTTGCGTTCGTCTGCACACGCACCATAAACCTTGTCCATGTTATCGCGCACACGTTCAAGAATTTCAATTGCCTCACTGCCGTAATCACCACTGCTGACGGGTTTGACAAACGCTAAAGACAACGAGCGTGGTTGCTGCGAACCTTTTTCCGCCATTACGTAATGTGCATAAGCACGGCTTGCAAAACTGTTCTGCTTGCCATTGGGACCAACTTTCACCGCCGCTTCAACCAAGGCTCGCAGCGCCTTTTGGGTGAGCGCCTCATCATCGCCGAGATTTCTTTTCAGAAGGTCGCGATCAATACAGATGTATTGGTAGAAGACGGCAGCTGCAAAACCGGCTTGATCAACATGCGCAGCACTTGAGTCAGTTCTATTGAGATCATCAACTGCTGTGAAATAGTCTTCTTCTATAGCGGAAGCATGCACACCAATAGCATGAGCAACCTGAACTGCTGCCTCACAATTGTGTCCTTGCTTGGAAGCCAACATTCTGCCAAACATGGCTATGTCTACCGCCGTTTGCTCGTGAAGCAATGCGTCCAACTCCTCGCTAGTCGGAGCACGGTTTTCCTTGGCAATCACTTTAACCAAGTTTGTCAATGTGACCAATTCGTCAGGAGCAATATGGACAAGCTGTTCGATCTCAAACGGTTTATCTTTCTCTGTTTTGAGCTTCCCGTAAATTGCAGCAATCTGCTTACTCCAGTCCGCTGCTGATCCTTCATCAATGCCGGAATCCAAAAGGGTTTTAAACACAACTTCTTTAGCAAGTAGTTTGGTACGAGTGCCGATCGTACCAGCAAGTTGTTGCTGAAATAGTTCAGACGCCGGCACGGTGATCAGCCACGCGGCTGCTCAAATCAGGAAGGA
>DITX01000125.1 GCA_002422225.1 Gammaproteobacteria bacterium UBA6173 | reverse complement strand
TGTTGATTTGGTAGCGGAGGCTGGCGCGGCTTTGTTATTGGTATTGCTCGCCCGTGTGCCATCAGGATCTTGCAGCCAGCGCGCATAATCGTCGAGGTCGCCGTCAAAGGCGGTCAGTTGACCTCGGTGTACGGTATAAAATTCATCCACCGTGTTGGACATCAAATGGCGATCGTGTGACACCAATACCAGCGCACCTTCAAAACCTTGCAAGGCCACCGTCAAGGCATGACGCATCTCGAGATCCAGGTGGTTTGTGGGTTCGTCAAGCAACAACAGATTGGGTTTTTGCCAGATGATCAGGGCCAGCGCTAGACGTGCCTTCTCGCCTCCTGAAAAATTGTGGATGGGTTCAGAAACCCGGTCACCCCTGAAATCGAAACCGCCCAGATAGTTGCGTATTTCCTGTTCACGTACTTTGGGATCAAGCCGTTGCATCATCAGCATCGGGCTGGCCTGCATATCCATGACATCCACCTGGTGTTGGGCAAAATAGCCGACCTTGAGATGTTTGGAGCTGACGATGTCGCCGCCCAGAAAGGGCATCTGATCGGCAATGGTTTTTAACAAGGTAGACTTGCCCGCGCCGTTAAATCCCAGCAAACCTATGCGGCTGTTGCCATGCAATTTGAGTGATACATTTTTGATGAGCGGTTCGGCAAAACCGACTTCGGCTTTTTTAATTGTCATCAAATCGTCAGAAGACTTCTCTGGCGTAAAAAACTCAAACCTGAACGGTGAATCAATATGCGCTGGTGCGATATCCTGCATGCGTTGCAATTCTTTCAGGCGGCTTTGTGCCTGCCGCGCCTTACTGGCTTTGGCGCGAAAGCGCCGCACAAAATCTTCAATTTCTGCTTTACGTCTTTGCTGCTTTTCAAGGGCAGCTTGCTGCTGTGCCATGCGCTCGGCGCGCTGGATTTCATAAGACGTAAAATTGCCGCGATACATAAACAGATTTTTGTATTCAAAGCTGATGACATGATCAATCACTTTGTCCAGAAAACTTCTGTCGTGTGAGATCAGCAGCAACGTGCCGGGGTAGCGAATCAGCCACTGCTCCAGCCAGATGGTCGCTTCCAGATCAAGGTGGTTGGTGGGTTCGTCCAGCAGCAAAAGTTCAGAAGGCGCCATCAAAGCTGCCGCCAGATTCAGTCTGACCCGCCAGCCACCTGAGAAAGACGAGACGGGGTTATTAAAACTGTCCGTACTGAAACCAAGCCCCGCCAGTAACTGTTCAGCGCGCACGCTGATGCTGTAACCATCGATTTTGTCGAGTTCAGCATGCAGGCGTGCAATGGCATGGCCATCGTGGTCGTCTTCGGCTTTTTGCAGTTGGCCTTCAATCTCGCGGAAGCGCTCATCACCATCGATGACATGGTCCAGAGCGGTTCGGTTTGAGCCTGCGGTTTCCTGTTTCATCCAGGCGCAGCGCAGATCATCTGGCATCTGAATATCACCGGCATCCAGCCCAATCTGGCCTGTCAGGCACGCAAACAGGCTGGTCTTTCCGCTGCCATTGCGACCGATAATGCCGGCTTTCTGGCCTTTGTGTAGCGTCAGGCTGGCGCCTTCCAGCAACACATGTTCACCGCGCATCAGGCGCGCACTATTAAGACTGATCATGCCGATTCTGTTTGATTGTTTGTCAATGAAAGGCCGGCATTATACGCCAGAGTCTGTCGCCCGATTGATTTATCTCAAGCAAATTCGTACACTCCGTCGCATGAAACAGATACTAATAATTGATGACGACGAAAAACTTGGCCAGCTGCTAACACAGTATCTGGACCGTTATGACATGAAAGTCACGGTTGCCCACACCCCAAGCAAGGGCTTTGAACTGCTCAAGCGCTCAAAGCCGGATTTATTGATACTTGATGTGATGCTGCCGGAAAAAGACGGTTTTGAAATCTGCCGGGAAATTCGCGCCAAGTCTGCCATATTTGGGCATCTGCCTATCATGATGTTGACTGCGCATGGAGAAGTAACAGACCGCATTGTCGGGCTGGAGCTCGGTGCAGATGATTATCTGCCCAAGCCGTTTGAGCCCAGAGAATTGGTGGCACGCATCACCAATATCTTGCGCCGCGCCAGTGATGATAATCGTGTGGTCAGTGATCTTCCTCAAATCGAGGGTCTGGATGTTGATGCCGCGCGACGTACCGTACACTTGGATGGCAAGCTGATTGAGCTGACCACCATGGAGTACGAGTTGTTGGTGTTGTTTATTCAATCACCCAACAAAACGTTTACCCGCGACGAACTTATGAATCGTCTCAGGGGTATTGATGCCGAGTTATTCTCACGTGCAGTGGATACACTGGTCAGCCGTTTACGCCACAAATTGGACGACACCTCAAAAACCCCGCGGTTTATTAAAACAGTGTGGGGGCGTGGTTATACCTTTGTCGGCAAATTGCAATGAGTGCTTTGGAACAAGCGCCGTCCGTCCCCCGTCCTAAATCCTTGTTCCTCAGATTGTTTCTGATTTTCAGTGCGACCGTCATCCTGTTTTTAATTGTAATTTCCATATCACTTCGCCAGATTGATCAGAACTGGCGTCGTGAACGTTTGAATCCTTTGCCGGTTTTTTACCTCGATAATGTCAGGTTGTTAGTCGATGCGATTGGTATACCGCCTGATCTGCAACGCGCTGAAGGCCTTGCCAGAGATCTTTCCCTGACCATTATCATCCGCAGTCCACACATTAACTGGCAGTCTGACGATCAATCTGATCTGGACGTTTACAGCGCAGTATTTGTGCGAACATTATCAGACGAAGCGCAAATGATGGCGGTGGGCAATGAGCAGGTCATTCGGGTGGCACGCGGTGGTTATGAATACTTTCTGAACCGCAAAGCGCCGTCGCTCAGTGATTATGACTATGCTGTAGTGTATGTCGGGCTTGGGTTTGCGATTTTTATTCTGTTTTCAAACTACTGGTTAGTTCGCCGTTTGATGGATCCGGTGCGCCGACTACGACAAGGTGCCGAAAGAATCTGTGCCGGCGATCTGAGCTACCGGGTAGAAGTGACCCGGACAGACGAGTTGGGTGAATTGACAGAAAGTGTGAACCATATGGCGGATTCCTTGCAGTCTATGCTGGAGGCCAAGCGCCAGTTGTTGCTGGCAATCAGTCACGAACTGAGAACACCGGTGACGCGCGCCAAGTTGCAGCTTGAGTTTATGGAAGACAGCGTACTGCGTGAAACCCTGCGCGATGATATCAATGAGATTGATCTGTTGATTTCAGACCTGATTGAAGCGGAGCGTTTGAGCACACAACACTCCGCGCTGATTCAGGACGATGTCGACTTTGCTGATTACGTGCAGATGTTGGCTCAGCAATATCAAAACTATGATGGTGGTTTGTTGATTGATGTGCCGGAGCACGACCGGGCCATGCATATCGATAAGTTAAGAGTGCGTTTGCTGTTGGCCAATATCGTGAATAACGCCATGCGTCACGGCCAGAACCGCCCGATTACCATCAAAGTCGGTTTTACGGACTCAGAGGCTGAGCTCAGTGTCATTGATCAGGGTGAAGGTATCTCTGAAGAGCATCTGAAACACGTGCGCGAACCGTTTTACCGTGTGGACAGTGCGCGTCAGCGTAATACCGGTGGATTCGGATTGGGTTTGTATCTGTGCAACCTGATTGCAGAAGCGCATGGCGGGCGCATGGATATCGACAGTGCACCGGGTAAAGGTACCCGGGTCACTGTGTTTTTACCGATCAAAGATTAATCCGACCTTGTTGGTGAGTATGCCTTACTGGCGCACCGCCAGCTTACGTCGCCGACTTCTGATCCATGCCAGTGCCAGTGCCGCAATTACCAGCAGGCCTGGAATCAGCGCAGTATTGATGAACTTTAAGGTAGTGCCCAAGCGGTCAATCTCAGCATTTAACTGAAATTGCACATCCCTGAGTGCGCGGCGAGTATCCGTTTGTACCTGGATAAAACGCTCAATTTCTGCATTCTGTTCAGGACTGATGGTGCCGCCATTGTTCTGGTTTAGCGCGGTGAGTTGCTGCTCGGTTTCAGACAGGCGTTGCAGCAAATTGGTTTCTTCTGCACGCAAACGTTCATCGGCAGCCCGCTGCAAATCAATCACGCGGGTGAAGGGACGTGCATAACGGCCACGGCTGCGGATATTGATCAACGCGGTGCTGCCACTCAGGTTGTCCAACGCGTTGATCACAAAATCACCGTTGCTTGCAAAAGCATTGATGACCCGTTGACCCAGAACCTGCTGTGATTGTGCCCACATGCGATCGGCAAGGACGTCGGAGTCTGCAACCACAATCACACCAATATCACCGAGTGATTCACTCAGGTGAGTGTCTGCAGAAGTGGTCTCAGCAGTATTGGCATTGTTGTCAGCTACCGGCGGGCCATCGGGGAAGGCAGACACCGATCGGCCAGACACGCGCGCAGCGAGGAAGCGCGTTTGCTCTTCAGAGACAAACTCATCCAGCAGCAGTGTCGGGTCACCCATTTCGCTGAAAAATGCAGTGCCCATCATCATGGTGTTGTTGCTGGTTTGAATCAGCGGTTCAAACGTGGTCAGGCTGCCATCTGCTTTGGACAGCGCGCCGGCAGACGACATGTTCATGACCTGTAACTGTCCGCTGACGATGTCATTGGCAAACCCATCCCGCTGCACACCCATCATGCCCAGGTGAGCCACTGGGCGCTGGCCAGGCTGCAGGGTGACATACAGCGCGCGTTCCTGATCGGTGACCACTTGGGTGGCGTCGTACTGCACGCCCCAGGCCTGCAACAAGCCGGGTAAATCTGAACTCATGGAATCGCGGAAATCACCCGTATTCATTGCAATCTGTGTTTGTGTATCGGAGTTTGGATCAACAAAAATCAGTGCGCGCCCGCCACGCATCACAAACTGGTCGATCGCATACAGAGTCTGCGCAGGCAGTTCCTGCGGATGTACAATCAGCAGAATATCAATGGCACTGTCGATGCTGGCCGCCGTGCTTGCGATGCGTTGAACATCATACATATAGCGCACGGTATCCATCACAGCCCAGGCGCGAGTGGCTTGTTGCAGTGAGGCGTTAAAACCCCCGTCGATTTCCAGCGACGTCAGTAAGCCGATGATGGTCGGGTCCGGGTCCAGGGTGCGCGTAATCAGGCGCGCAAACTCATACTCCAGAAACTCTTCCTGATCCGGGCGCACGAGCGGGATGGCCTGATAAACGCCAGCATTTTCCTCTGTCTGCGTGGCAGGGTCGGTTGCGACCACACCAAAATAGACGGCTTCACGACCTGCAGCCAATGGCACGGCCTGAATACCATATGCTGTCGCACGATCTTCATCTTCTGAAAAGGGCGCAGGGTCAACAATCTCAAAGCTGAGGTTGCCGTTGCTGGCGATCACCATTTCGCGCAGCATTTCCTGTACGCGCAGGCCATAGGCGCGTACCTGAGGCACTTCAGCCACAGATTCTTCTGAATAAAAGAAGGTCAACTCTACGGGGCGCTCCAGATTGGCCAAGATGTCACGTGTGGCATCGCTGAGTGTGTACAGACTGTCTTCGGTCAAGTCGATGCGTATTCTGGGCAACAGACTGATAATGACCACCGTGATCAGCAGGCCCAGAGCAGTCAATGCAAGGCCGGCATTCGAAAATAATGCTTTTTTGTTCATGGCCAGCTCCTAGTTTGCTTTTTTGATTTCAATAACAATGGCAGAGGCTAACAGCCAGGCTGTGATAACCGCGGTAAAAAACAGCAGATCCCGGATATCCAGCACGCCCTTGTTGATGGCATCAAAATGCGTCAGAAAACTCAGCGTGGCAATCGCATCCAGCAGAATCTGTGGCGCCCAGCCTGAAAACGCGTTCAGCACAATCGGTGAGCCAGACGATACAAACAGGAAACAAATGGAGACTGTGAGAATAAACGCGATAACCGCATTACGGGTAAGAGCGGACATACAGGAGCCGATCGCCAGAAAACCACCCGCCATCAGCCAGCTGCCAATATAGGCGGCCAGGATGACCCCATTGTCCGGGGAGCCCAGGTAGTTGACGGTGATCCAGATCGGGAAGGTCAACAGTAAAGCAATGCCGCTAAGCACCCAAGCTGCGAGGAATTTGCCCAGCACGGCGTCTCGTAGCCGGATGGGCAACGTCATCAACAATTCAATGGTGCCAGATTTGCGTTCATCGGCCCACAAACCCATGGCAAGCGCAGGAATCATAAAAAGATACAGCCACGGGTGAAAGCTGAAAAATGGCTGCAGATCAGCCTGGCCCCGGATAAAAAAGCCGCCGAGGTCAAAGGTAAAAATACCGTTCATTACCAGAAATATCACAATAAACACATACGCCAACGGAGTGCTGAAATAGGCTGCAAGTTCGCGCTTAAAAATTATGCCGGTTTTTCCCATGATTATTTTGCTCCCGGTTCGGTCACGCTACGGAAGAAGGCTTCCAGTCTGCCCGGCGCTGCCTGGGTTTCGATCATAAATTC
This sequence comes from Gammaproteobacteria bacterium UBA6173, assembly GCA_002422225.1. Lineage (GTDB taxonomy): Bacteria > Pseudomonadota > Gammaproteobacteria > Pseudomonadales > Pseudohongiellaceae > Pseudohongiella. Next base: position 462 of record DITX01000125.1, on the reverse strand, counting down.
GGCAGGCGCTTGTGCTTCCAGTTCGGCAGGTGCGCCGTCAGCAACAATGCGCCCCCGGTTGATGATAATGGCTCTGGTGCAGACTGCGCTGACTTCCTCAAGGATGTGAGTGGATACTATCACTATCTTGTCCTTGGCCAGATTGCGAATCAGATTACGCACATGATGCTTTTGATTCGGATCGAGACCATCGGTGGGTTCATCCAGAATCAACACTTTGGGATCGTGCAAAATGGCTTGTGCCAAACCAACACGACGCTTGAAGCCTTTTGACAGAGTCTCGATGGTTTGATGGCAGACACTGGACAGCTCGACGTCATCAATGACCTTTTCGATGCGCTGCTGTTTATGCGCGCCGGTCAGGCCACGGATATCAGCAATAAACTCAAGGAAGTCGAGCACGCTCATGTCGGGGTAGCTGGGCGCACCTTCGGGTAGATAACCAATCAGCGCTTTGGCCGC
>DITX01000170.1:14158-15294 GCA_002422225.1 Gammaproteobacteria bacterium UBA6173 | reverse complement strand
CCCACAGACAGCAAGGAGCCCATGCCGAGCTTTTCCATCTGTTTTTCATTTAATACTTTTACTTTCACCGTTTTGTATTTGCCGGCCATGTCAGTGGCCGTGTTGCCCAGATAACTGGGCGTGCAGATGTTGCCGGGCAGGTTGCCCAGTTCGCGAGTCAGAGTCATGCCTGTGCTGATGCATTCACCCGCGCGGATAGCGTCGTCAACTGTCTTACGATTGGCATCTGCTGGCAGCGCCAGGCTGACAGTTTTTAAATGTAGCGCCTCAGCCTTTTTACTTTTAGTGTGATCGTAGCGGTATTGGGAATTGCTGTTTTCCATGACCAGTTGTGTGACTGCCCATGACAGGTCGCGATCTGACACAGTCAATTGCGGCAAGGTAAAGATCGCTGATTTGGCTGAGGTTTTATTGATTGCCTGTGCAGTTGCACGAATAACTTTGCGGTATGCCTTGGCATCAAATTTGGATGCGTCACCGGCACCGACCAGCAACAGTCGTTCAGTTTTGGCATGCGTGTGGACCGGGATTAACAGGGTTTCACCGGTTTTGCCCTTGATGTCGCCTGCTTTAAAAACCGCACCGGCCAAAGCAGCGAGGCTTTCGTCCAGCAAGGCGCAGTCTGCCGGGCCGGTTTTTTCCCAAACAGCCAACACCAGACAATCAGTTTTTTTATCCAACGTTTTGCTGCTGTGAACCTGGTATTTCATAAATATTTCCTGGATTCGAAAGAAGGATGTCAGGCCGACATGCTAGAGAATAGCGTTGAGCATGGCAATGCCAAGCGTGTAAGTGTACTTTACCGGCCGTGGCGATTAAAATTCACCGCCTCGCAATGTTACTTATCATGGAGTAGGTATGGCCAGAGTCAAAATCAGTATGCCTGAAGAGTTTTTGTACTCGATGGAGTATCCGGTTCGTTTCAGTGATCTGGACTATGCCAAACACCTGAACAGCGTCGCAATGGTTCATATACTGCACGAAGCGCGCCTACAGTTTCTGGCCAGTCTGGGGCTGACCGAGGCCAATATATTTGGTCTGGGAATGGTTGTCACGGACATGGCGATAGATTACCGGTCGGAATCCTTTGCCAAGGATGTACTGGTGATCGAAGTAGGCGTAGCACGCTTTAACAA
>DITX01000170.1:11361-14148 GCA_002422225.1 Gammaproteobacteria bacterium UBA6173 | reverse complement strand
GGTGAACCTGAACTGTGATTTTATTCTGGTACTTCACCCGCCAGGTGCTGCAAGTCACGCTGGCGGTGTCTTTGATTCTGCTGGTGGTGTCGTTCACTTCCCGGTTTCTGCAATATCTGGCAGATGCGGTGGCTGGGCAGATGACTACCGACATCCTGCTGATGTTGATGTTGTATCGCTTGCCTGAGTTCCTGCTGATTATTGTGCCTTTTGCGTTTTTTCTGGCGATCCTGCTGGCCTATGGTCGCATGTACGCTGAGAACGAGATGGTTGTTTTGCATGCTTGTGGTTTTAGTCGCGGTAAGCTGCTGGCCATGACTATGAGCTTTGCTCTGCTGTTGACCTTGCTGTTGGCCTTTATGAGCCTCTATGTTGCGCCGGCAGGGCTGCAACAAACAGATGCACTAAGGCAGTCGCAGGATGAGTTGACCGAAATTGACCTGATTGTTGCCGGACAGTTTCAGGAGTTTGCTCGCGGTGAGCGGGTAACCTATGCAGAGTCCATTTCAGAGACCAGTGTTGGGCGTCAGCTCAACAATGCATTTGTTGTCATTCGTGACCCAAACCCGCCCGAAGGTGAGTCAGGCCTGCGTATGATGGTCGCCAAAACTGCTCGGCCTGTACTGGATGCTGCCAGCGGTAGACGGTTTATGTTGTTGGAAGAAGGTCATTTTTACGATGGTACGCCGGGGAAGGCTGACTATGCCGTCACGCGTTTTGAGCAGCAAGGAATTCTATTACCCGACCAATCGGTAATTGCCCCGGTACTGGAAGAGCGGGCGATGCCTACCTCGCAGCTGTTGGGGTCTGATTTGCCGGGCTTGCGCGCTGAATTGCAGTGGCGCTTGTCCGTGATCCTGTTGATACCAATTCTGACCCTGATCGCCGTGCCGCTCAGTCGGGTTGATCCGCGGCAGGGGCGTTTTGCGAGACTGGTGCCAGCGGCATTGTTGTATGGTCTGTATTTTATGTTGCTTCAGGTGTCTCGTGACGCATTGGAAGAGGGTAGTTTGCCGGCGTTTATCGGTCTTTGGTGGGTGCATGCCATTTTTGTTGCAGGGGCGGCGTGGTTATTCATGCGCGGCCGGGTTCGTCGTTCGTCTGCCATTGTGAATACAGGAACACTCTGAATGATGCCCATGTTGGCGCGTTATATTTCCAAAACCGTTCTTGCGGCCATGCTGGTGGTGCTCGGTGTGATAGCCACCATTGACCTGGTATTTACCTTGGCTGATGAAATGGCTAGCACCAATCGTTTCTACAGTGCGACGGATGCCGTTGTGTACGTGCTCAGAACCTTGCCTACCAGTGTCTATGAACTGTTGCCATATGTCGCATTGGGCGGCGCGTTGATCGGCCTTGGTGTATTGGCTTCCAGTCAGGAATTGCTGGTGATTCAGTCAGCTGGCGTACGCACGCCGGTGTTGGTTGGCTGGGTTATGATCCCTGTCCTCGGCGTTATGCTGTTCAGTCTGGTACTTGGAGAATGGATTGCACCGATGTTGCAGCAAAAAGCGCAAAGTGAGCGTGCATTATTAATGAGTGGCGGCCAAGCGATCAGCAGTGAGGACGGCGATTGGCGCAAAGTGGGCAACGAGTTTGTGCACATCAATGCAATTGCACCCGGCGGACGAGAGCTGTTTGGTGTTACTGTGTTTGAACTCGATGACAATCGACAGCTCAAACGAAGCAGTTTTGCTGCGCAGGGTCAGTACGTCGAATTGATAGGCGCTGAATCCTATTGGATGCTCCGTGATGTCCATGAAACCTTATTCACGGAAGGGCAGTTGTTTGCCAGTCATCATGAGCAGTATCAATGGTCAATTGATATGTCGCCCTCCTTGTTGAGCGTGTTGCTGGTCCGGCCTGACCGTCAGTCCATCAGTGGGTTACTGCAGTTTGCGCGTTACTTTGACAACGAAGGGCTGGACAGCAGTAGTTACTACCTTGCGTACTGGAAAAAACTGCTGCAGCCTTTGGCGACGCTCAGTCTGGTGCTGTTGGCGGTGTCCTTTGTGTTTGGTCCGCTGCGTGAGTCAACCATGGGCTTTCGGGTGTTTATCGCAATCGCCATGGGGCTGGGCTTTACCATTGTGCAGCGCACCTTGGGGCCAGCGACTATCCTGTACGGCATCAGCCCGTTTATTGCCGTATTGGCGCCCATTTTGTTTAGTGCGCTGCTAGGTGTCTACTTGCTACGCAGGGTTTGAACACCGTCGAGTTCGAGTAACTATGCCTCTACGCCTGTGCATGCATGCGCATATTGATCATGCGCATGGTGGCTTTGACACCAGCGAGCACCTGATTGGAATCAACGCCGCGTGTTTTTAACTCACGGTCTTCGACTTTCCAGGTAATGATACATTCGGTCAGGGCACTGATATTTCCGCCACGCGGTATGTGTACCTCGTAATCCAACAAGGCTGGCATGGTGAAATTCAGCTTGTCCAGAATCTGACTCATCGCGGCAATAAAGGCTGCAAAGCCGCCGTTGCCTGATCCGGTAGCGTTGTGGATAGCGTCGTTCACGCTGACCCGGACGCTTGCTGTGCTGTCGACATCCATACCGCTGCTGATATAACAATTCAGCAACTCGATGTAGCGATACTCCCGATTCTCAAGCACGTCGGCGATGATAAACGGCAGATCGTCAGAGGTGATAATGGCTTTGGAGTCGCCTAATTTGACAATTTCCTGCAGCACTTTGCGCTGGTCATCGTCAGATAACTCAAGCCCGAGTTCTTCCAGGTTATTGGCCAGCGACGCTTTACCACTCATTTTGCCCAG
>DITX01000170.1:4345-11337 GCA_002422225.1 Gammaproteobacteria bacterium UBA6173 | reverse complement strand
GTAAAAACATCGGCGCCCACAATCGGAGTGTTGGCTGCAATCCATTTGCCAGAGAAGTTTTCAACCATACGGCTGAGCATGGCGATGCGGGTTTCATCGATGGACAGTTGTATATCCATCTTGTCTTTTAAAACCACCGCCACTTCTGCCAATGACGCGTTGCCGGCGCGTTCGCCCAGACAATTGATCGTACAATGGATGGTACTGATGCCGGCTTTGACGGCTGCCATGACATTGGCCGTAGCCAGCCCGTAATCGTTGTGTGGATGGAAATCAAAATTCCGACCCGGAAAGCGCCGGCTCATCTCTGTAAGCGCGTTGAACACCTCATCAGGCGTCATAACTCCCAATGTGTCTGGCAGCATAAAGTGACGGATACCGATGTCTTTGACACCATCCACCAGACCAAAAACGTAGTCAGGACTGTCTTTGTAACCGTTGGACCAATCCTCCAGATACATGTTCACCAACAGATTGTTCTCGTGCGCATAAGCAACGGTACGCTTGATATCTTGAATGTGTTCAGTGAGGGTGCGCCCCAGCTGTTCGCGGCAATGTTTTTCGCTGCCTTTGGCGAGCAGATTGATCACTCTGCCGCCGGCGTCGCGAATCCAGTTGACACTGAGTGTGTAATCCACAAATCCCAACACTTCGACTCGTTCCAGCAGGCCTTCTTGGGCGGCCCAGGCGTTAATGTCTTTAACTGCCTGTTTTTCGCCCTCAGAAACCCGCGCTGAAGCAACTTCAATGCGATCCACTTTTAATGCCTGGAGCAGCGCGCGGGCGATTTGCAGCTTTTCTTTGGCTGCAAATGACACCCCTTGAGTCTGTTCGCCGTCGCGAAGCGTGGTATCAAGAAGTTGGACGTGTCTGCCTTGTGTCTGTGCGTTCATGCCGTGTTGTTGTCCTGAGCTATTCAAAGGCACGGATTCTAGCAGATACTCGACGTGATCATAAGTCTGTCTGTGGCGGAGCACCGCGAACTCTTGTTTTTCTCAAGTTTCAGACTATCAGGTCGATAACAAAGACAGTTGGAGAGGTATGTATGTCAAACGTAGTATCCCGGTCAAAAAAATCAATGCTGTTATGCGCAATGTCGCACGGCCTTGCTATGTTGTTTTTTTATTGCGCCGGTGCCTTTGCTCAGTTCCCTCAGAACAACGAAGTGCCTGCGACTGCAGCAATCAATCAACACCCTAAAACAGCCCTGAACCCAAGTCGTCTTTGGTTGCCGCCGCAGCAGGCAAAGGTGGCTGGTTTATTGCTAACTGCTGCACATCGTGCACTAGAGCATCCTGAATGCGCCGAAGTTTTGTATGGCGGTTTAAATGAATTTCGAACCGAGCGCGAAGGTACATCATTCACGATCATGTGCATCAAGGATGCCCGTACCACGTTTAATCAGGTGTTTCACGAGCGTGATCTGGTGGTATCTGAAATAAGATCTCCCGCCGAAGAAGCTGCGGCTCGAGCTGAAGTCGAACGGCTGCGTGGCCTGATTCAGAATCCGTCTGGACAAGGCGGCGCTCAGACACCCGGTCAGCTGCGGCGCCAACAGCAGCAGGACCCACAGCAGACGCCACAAAATCAGGCCGCCCCGACGGTATTCTGAGTGCACGTTGCCGATGCGCCTGCGTTATACTTGCCGCCCCTGAGTCGGTCGAGTTAACACCTACATGTCCAAAACCAAGATTGAAAGACGCATCATCGCAGACCACGAACTGGCGCAATTGCCGCGCGCCGGTTTGTTACGCCGGCTAGCCGCGTTGCTGTATGACATGTTTTTGGTGGCTTCGATCTGGTTGATTCTGGGTTATGTCATTATTTTTACTTACGGCTTTTTTGCTGACAACACCAGCGTTTTGATAGAAGGTGAAGTGGTGACGCCACGCTTGCTGTCACTGATACAGTTCATCATGATGGTGAGCACCATGACCTGTTTTTATGTCTGGTTCTGGCTTCGAACAGGCCAAACCCTGGGCATGATTGCATGGCGCATAAGAGCGTTGAACCTGAATAACCAGCCCATGTCGCTGCGTCAGGCCTTGATTCGATATGCTTTGGCCTGGCCAAGTTTTTGGTGTTTAGGTATTGGCTATTTTTATATGTATGTCAGCAGCACTGGCGATGCCATGCATGAAGCATTTTCTCGCACCAAAACGGTGGTGTTGCCTAAGGACGCGCGACCTTTTTAATGGGTCACGCGCTTAAACGCGAGTGCAGAGGGACTCAGGCGGGAACGGGCAGTTTTCGCAGCGCTTCGACCACACGATCACCAAATGCAGGTGTGTTGATCATGGTGACACCTGTGCCGGGTTTAGACAGATCTGCCGTTGAGTATCCATCCGCAAACACGCTTTGCATGGCGTGCCAGACGTTTTTTGCTTCTTGATCCATACCAAAACTCATTTCCAGCATCATGGCAACAGAACCAATCATTGAGTATGGGTTGGCAATATTTTTGCCGGCGATATCCGGGGCTGAGCCATGCGAGGGTTCGTAGTAAGCTTTGTTGTCACCCACACAGGCAGAGGGCATCAGTCCGAGTGATCCCAATATGCCGCCGCCCTGGTCACTCAGAATGTCGCCAAACATGTTTTCCATTACCATGACGTCAAAACGACCCGGGTTCAGGCACAGATAAGTAGCCGCGGCATCTACCAGAATATGCTCGATTCTGACTTCTGGGTAATCCTGCCCCACTTCTTCCATCACTGAATTCCACAGCACACTTGATTTCAGCACATTGCTTTTGTGAATGTTGTGCAGCACTTTTTTACGCTTCATGGCGGTTTCGAAGGCGACTATCGCAATTCGTCGGATCTGGATTTCATCGTATTCCAGTACTTCTTTAACAAAGCGCACGCCGTCGGTGGTGACGCCAGTTTCTTTGTGTCCAAAGTACAAACCACCCACCAGTTCACGAATAATCATGATATCGATGCCATCACCAATGATCTCAGCTTTTAAGGGCGAAAAATGCGCCAGTGCTTTGGGCAGATACACCGGGCGGAAATTGGCGTAGGTGTTGTAACGACGGCGCAAAGGTAACAGCGCGCCACGTTCGGGTTGCATATCAACCGGGATTTTTTTTGAATCTTCGTGATTCAGTCCGATGGGGCCTTTAAGAATGGCATCTGCTTCATCACAGATTTTTTGAGTCTGCTCAGGAAAGGGATGGCCGCACTCAAAGTATGCGCTGGCACCAAAGGGAGCGTGAATCAGTTCGAAACTGACCTTGTTGCGCTCGGCAACCAAGGTTAAAACCTTGACTGCTTCTTTCATGATCTCGGGACCAATACCGTCCCCGTCCAATAATGCTATTTTATAGTGGCTCATGCGTGATCCCGTCTTTGAACGTAGGAGTTGTCTAAATCAAAGGGGCGGTAATCTAGCATGTTCACCTAGAGGTGAACAAGAAAGGCGGGGGAACTGTGGACGGGTTGTTCGCCCCAGACAAGTCTCAGGATCTTTTAGAATAAAACCGAAACCTGACGGATAAATACCATAACCAGAATGATCACAATCACGTAAGTAATGGTATCGCTAATTTCGAAGCCAAAGAACTTTTTGGGTTTCTCGCCTTTGTTATTTGACATCTGCCTACTAGCCCTCCGTGTCTTGAAGGCCCAATCTTACACACCTGTCAATTGTTTGACTAGCACCGAAATGGGGGCATGAAGGAAAAATAGTGGTTTTTTCGTGACTTGGGTCAGAGATTTAAGGTTTAAGGTGGTGATTTGATGGTTGTTGTGGTTTTTGATGTCCGGTCTGCCTTGCAATTGGCGAGTTGTGTGTTTGTGTTGAGTCTCTTTACAAGCACGCTTGAGGCGGGCATTGTTCGCTGGCTAGATGCAACGCTAACCGGGATTCACCCGTGAGTCACAAGATAAACAACACAGCAGGAAGCGAGAGTGTGCGCAATATATTGATCGTGTTTGTAACAATTTTGGGGGTTGCGTGCAGCAACAAAAATAATCGAGCTGATTTACCCGATGGGTTCAGTTATCTGTCTGCCTTGGATGCCAGTATTCAATATGACATGCGCTATGCGGGTCATAACAACTTTCTGGGTCGTCCCGTAACAGGATATGACGCTGAAGAATGTATTTTAACAACACCGGCAGCCGAGGCGCTGACTCTGGTGCAGGAAGCCGTCAACACCATCGGTTACTCTCTTAAAGTTTACGATTGCTTCAGACCACAACGAGCGGTGAATGATTTTATGCAATGGGCTGCGGATCCGGACGATGTGTTAATGCGTAGCAGTTATTATCCTGATGTACCCAAAAGCGAACTGTTTTCGCGAGGATATATTGCAGAACGCTCCGGCCACAGTCGTGGCAGTACGGTTGATCTGACATTGGTGCCACTTGGCACGTCGGTGCCTGAGGCAGATCCATTGGCTCGCGAGTATGATTGCCGCGCATCAGCTGATGCGCGCTTTCCTGATAACAGTATTGATATGGGCACAGGCTATGATTGTTTTGATTTGCGATCACATACCGATGATATCGCTGTTGGGGCAGTTGTTCTGCAACACCGCCACTTGTTGCGTAATCTGATGGAAGCCGCGGGTTTCACAAACTATGAGCAGGAGTGGTGGCATTACACACTTAAAGATGAGCCTTTTCCGGACCAATACTTTGATTTTCCAATACAGTAGCTGCACCGGATCACGTAAGGCATGAATCCAACTCACAAAGACTTTTGGTTTTTGCCGCTGGGCGGATGCGGCGAAATCGGCATGAACCTGAATCTGTATGGTCATGCGGGTAAGTGGCTGATGGTCGATTGTGGCATTACGTTTGAAAAGTCCCCGTCAGGTTTTGGAAATCGTGTTGAAATGCCCGATCCGATTTTTATCAGTAGCCGGCATCAGGCGCTTGTCGGAATTATCGCAACACATGCACATGAAGATCATATTGGCGCTATTGCTCATTTGTGGGAACAATTCCGCTGCCCCATATATACCACGGCGTTTACCCGGCAAGTGTTGGTTCGAAAATTGCGTCAAAAAAATATCGATGCACCTATCATTGTGGTTGAAGAAGGCGACACAGTGAATTTGGGACCGTTTGAAGTGCGCTGGATTCCCATTACACATTCAACACCGGAGACAAACGCGTTACTGATCAGCACAGCTGTTGGCAAGGTGTTGCACACTGCAGACTGGAAAATTGATCTGTCACCTGTGGTTGGTGATGCTATCCATGCAGAACATTACAGCCGTCTGGCCGCACTGAATATTGATGCGATAGTGTGCGATTCGACCAATGCCAATCACCGTGGCAGCTCGGTATCAGAAGGTGAGCTGTTTGAGGGTTTGTTGGCATCCGTCTGCGGGTCTGGTGGTCGTGTGGTGCTGGCGTGCTTCGCCAGTAATATTGCGCGATTACAAACTCTTGGTAATGTCGCCCATGTCACAAAACGCTATCTGGGTTTGTTGGGGCGCTCACTTCATAACATGGCCGCTTGCGCGAAAGCTGCCGGATATCTGCATCAAAACTTCAAGCTGGTGAATAACGGCGATCTTGCCTACTTATTGCCCGCTGAGGTCATGTTGATAGCCACCGGTAGCCAGGGAGAAGTTAACGCAGCCTTGCATCGACTTGCTATAGATAATCATCCAGATATCAGTCTGGCGGCTGGCGATCACGTGGTGTTCAGTGCCAAAACTATTCCGGGTAATGAGCTTGAAGTCGAACGTCTGGTGAAAGCGTTTGAGTCCCGGCAAATTCGTGTCACGCATGCTTCATACCTGCCAGACAACGACAGGCCGCTGCATGCCTCTGGCCATCCCTGTGCTGACGAATTGTTGCAAATGTATCATTGGGTCAAACCGCGCATTGCCATCCCGGTTCATGGTGAACGCGAGCACATGCGCTGTAACGCTGCGATTGCTAAAGCGGCAGGTGTGCCACTCCAACTTCAAGGTCTGAACGGAGACTTGTTTGATCTGGTGCGTGGCACTGTCAAACGCAAAGCGGCCCCGGTGGGCCGCTTGTGGTTGGATGAACGCAAAAATACGCTTGAAAAACCTTAAGCCGAGGGCAGTGCGTCCACCGTGGCAATCATGCGTTGACGCAGGGCGGCATCAGGCAATCGACCCAGCATGCCACCAATGTTGTCTTCCATGTTTGACGGGCGGCTGGTCGCTGGCGTGACAGCAGTGATGGCAGGGTGGCTCAATACAAACTTCAGGAAAAATTGACCCCAGGTATGCGCATCAAACTCATGCGCATAGTCGGGTACGGGCCGGTCACCCACGCGCGCCCACAAGCGAGTGCGTCCGAATGGCGCATAGTTTAAAACTGCAATACCGCGTTCCATGGCCAATGGTAGGATTACTTCTTCTACTTCGCGGTTGTCCACCGCATAGTCTGTGCCAATAAAATCCAGCGGTTCGTTGCGCATGACGTCAATGAGGCTAGCATACTGGTCGGGGAAGGTAGTGGTAATGCCCATGTAACGGATCCGGCCCTGTTCCTTGAGCTCTCGCAGCAGACCCAGCTGTACGGCCGGGTCACCCATATTGTGCACTTGTATCAGGTCTATCACGGGTTTGCCGATACGTTGAAAAGAATCCTCAAGCTGCGCGCGTGCAGCAACAGGGTCAGCGGCACCGCCACCACGCTGGGCAACATTGAGTTTGGTGGCCCAGAACAAGGTGTCATGTATGCCAAGCTCTTGGGCAATGGTGCCGGCAACTTCCTCGGACGCGCCGTAACCGGGCGCGGTGTCAAAAACTCGACCGCCCAATTCCGCCATTCGCGACAAAACGGATCGAAGTGCGCTGATATCTTCACTGCGTGCAATCTGCGCAAACGTTGCTGAGCTGCCCAGTCCAACGGCAGGAATCATTTCACCAGTTGATGGGATTGCACGGGTAATCAATGATGCTTCCTGTGCCAGCGCCAGCAATGACGGGCTGAAGCTGATTGCTGCACCAGCGCCCAACGCCGCCCCGAGAAATTGTCTACGATTCAGCG
>DITX01000170.1:0-4242 GCA_002422225.1 Gammaproteobacteria bacterium UBA6173 | reverse complement strand
TTGTGCAGAGTATGTTGACTGTGCTGGCCATCTGGTTCTTATTTACCGTTTTTGTGGTGCCCAATCGCGTCGATTGGATTCAGTGGTGGTATCTGTTTTATTTTCCCGTTGAGGCGGTAATTTTTCCGTTGTTGCTGATGGTACGGGGGCGAGCAGGGGCATGGATACTCAGCTTGAGCAGTATCGTTATCGCTGCGGGATTGATATTCAGAATCGCGGATATGGCAGCGCATATGATTTTTGCCCGGGCGTTTAATCCTGTGTTGGACGCCTACCTGCTGAGTAATGGTTTTCATCTGCTGGGCTCGAGCATCGGGTACATCGGCGCGGTGCTGGCATCTGCCCTGATGGTGTTGGCGGTCTTGCTGATTTTTGTTGCAAGCTGGCTTTCACTGGCACGCGTCAGAGCCGTGCTGAGGGCGGTTCCGCGGCGCTGGATGCTTGGATCATTAGTCGCAGTACTGGGGCTTTGGTTTGTTATGTCAGTTGCTGGCTCTGCGAAAGCATCGCGCTATTTTCACGATCAACTGGTTTCGCACGTCCGTACTGGCATTAATAGCATGCTTGAGTTGCGCGCATTCCGCGACATTGTTAATGACGATGTCTACACCAGTGTGCCGGGAGATCAGCTGTTTGGCGCCTTACAAGGCAAAGATGTGTTGGTGATTTTTGTGGAGTCGTATGGCCGGGTGTTATTAGACCGCCCACGTTATGCGCCAACCATTCGCCCGCTGCTGGAGGGCGCTACAAACAGACTTTCCGCTCAGGGTTATGCATCATCCAGTGCCTTTCTGGCATCTTCCACAATTGGCGGGTTAAGTTGGCTTGCACATGGCACCGCCATGTCCGGACTATGGATTGACAGTCAATTACGCTATGACGCGTTGATGATGAGTCAGCGGCCTACACTGATCAGTCTTTTTCGGCGCGCGGGTTGGCGAACCCTAGGAGTAATGCCTGCTATCACCCTGGCTTGGCCGGAGGGGCAATATTTTGGTTATGACCACATTTATGATGCCGCCGCCCTCGAATATCAGGGGCTGCCTTTTAATTATGTAACCATGCCAGATCAATTTACGTTGGCTCGGTTTCAGCAACGCGAGCGCGATCCTGTTGACCGTCAGCCGGTCATGGCGGAACTGGCGCTGATTTCGTCACATGCGCCATGGACACCCATTCCTGATGTGATTGACTGGAATCTGATCGCGAATGGCACAGAATTTAATGAGCAAGCCCAGCGTGGCCCCAGAACAGACCAGGTCTGGCAGGATCTGGATCTGTTAAAAAGTCAGTATCGGGATTCGGTGGAATATGTCGTCAATACGCTGGTGTCCTACATCACGCAATTTGGCGATGACAATTTGGTCCTGCTGATACTGGGCGATCATCAGCCCATGCCATTAATTGCCGAAGGCGCCTCGGCGCCCGATGTGATGGTTCATATTGTGAGTTCAGATCCTGCCATCATGCGCGCAGTTGATGCGTGGCAATGGACGCCCGGCATGTTGCCGGCAGATGATGCGCCCGTGTGGCGCATGGATAGCGTGAGGGATCGTTTTATTGAGACTTTTTCTCCGGGAATGCCAGTACGTCCAGATGCCCGATGACACAGTGCCCATCATGCAGGTGAGAGAGACGAAATGCTTTCCAGTCATCAAGTAGCTGGCTGTCTAGCCCGTAGTTGTCCGACACTGCCGCTTTGATGCCACTCACAAGATCAGCAACAAGCAGCGCATGTTCTGGGCCCAAGTGCCAAGCGCTGTCAGCAAGTTGCACGGAATACCCGGCTGACTCAAGCGACGTGCTCAGATAAGCAGCGCTTTGTGGGCCTAGTGCAGGGCCCATGCCTTTGTCGCGTTGTTGGTCCAGATTAAATGCTTGCAACACAGTGTCATCTAAAGGATGAGCAGGAGACCAATGTGTGCGGCCATCATAATTAAGCGCTGCATACAATGCCGTTGACTGCCGCGCTATTCTTTCCACAAGACCATCAACAACATCGCGCGAAACCAGATCGTACAGAGCTGACGCAGACAACAGCTTTGCGGCGCCCAGTGGCAGCGCATCTATCTCCAATAAGTCAGCCTCGTAATCCTCTATGATTTCTTGCTGGCCGTGCCGCCGCAATGCTTCATTCAGTAACGCTGGATCATGATCAACAAGTCGCCAGACGCATTGATGTGCACCCAATGCAGTCAGAGCGCGCAATGTAGAACCGGTGCCTGAGCCAAGGTCCACCACGACAGGCGAAATGTCTGCGTCTGCCTGCAGGTAATCAACAAGCTGTTTTGCCAACAAGTGGTCGCGGGCAGCTCGGTCAGCAGGTTCACGCAGATCCAGCCAGTTGATTGAAAATCCACTCATGCTGAGGGCCTCGCAGTTGTAGTCATAAACAGATTTGCCAATGTGCTTGCAGTTGTTTGCCAGGTCGGTAGTTGTTTGCCAGCGGTTTGCGCGCCCGTTCTCAACTGCTCAAAACGTGGCCGGTCAGTTAATAACTCATGTAGCGTTAGCGCCAGATTGGTGGCGTTATCCGCTGGAACCAGCACACCTGCAGTCTCCGGAACCACATCGGGAACCGCGCCCGCGCGAGCGGCTACCACCGGCAAACCAAATGAAAGCGCTTCCGCAAACACCATGCCATAGCCTTCAAAGCGTGAAGGTAAAACAAACAAATCTGCTGTTGAGTATTCGGCAGTCAAATCAGCGACACTGCCAACAAAGCTGATACGTTCGCCAAGCCCCAATGCGTCAGTCATTTTTTTTAGTCTGGCGGCCCAGGCCGGGTCAAACTCTGATCCACCCACAAACCGCGCATGCCATGAAAGATTGGTGATACGTGATAGTGCATCGATCAACACGTCATGCGCTTTGCGCTGAGTGAGAGTGGCAACCGTCAGCAATACTGGAGGTTCGCCCTGGCAAGCCGCAAATGTTTGTTGCTGCGTGCCAGGCAGCGCAACGGTCAATTTGTCGATTGGGACATTGTAGGCTTTTTGTAAAAGTTCGGCGGTTGCGCGGCTGGTAACCACCACGGCAACACAGCAATCCAGCGCGATTTTTTCAGATTTAAACAAGGCGCTTTGTTGTTCAACGGATAAACCCGCTTCAAACGCCAGTGGATGATGACACAGGGCTATCAGATGCAAGCGGTATTGCTCGGCTTGAGCAATATCATCCATGGCGCCCCACGCAAGGCCATCAGCCAACACCAGAGCGTGATCTGGAATTGCGGCCATGCGAAGCGCCGCGTCAGTCAAAGCCTCGTTATCGGGGAAAGGGAACTTAGCTGACAGTTCGATATGATGGACTGTCATTCCAAGTGCTTCCAGTCCAGCCTTTAAACGGCGGTCATACTCATAACCACCGGTCAGTGTCGGCAATTTGCCTGGAATCACAAAATAGAGGTCAGTGTTCAATACATGCATCCAACGTGCAAACAGCAGGATAACTACCGGACAGCACTGTGACAATCTATGAAATTCAAGTCAACAGTAAAACCAGTTGCTGGGGTACAAGCGTATAAGGCCTAGGTTGTATTCACGCTCGATTGTCTATTGGACCCACTACTGGAGGCGGTAGCTTGCCTAATAAAAGGCTGCACCGTAGTATGCCGCACTATGTCTAAACTCAGCGCATTCTGTTTGGGAGATGTCAGCAGATGCCTATAATCTGCAAAATCAAGGTTACGATACCGTGGATGCCAATCTGATGCTGAAACCTGCGCCACCTTTGTTTGTCAGGGATGTGCATGACTCTCAATCAGCAAATTGAGCAATGGTTTGGTGAGCGCTTGTTGGCGTTTTCGCATGCTGATCGACCGTTTGTGACCTTAAGTTATGCACAGAGCTGGGACGGTAGTATTACTCTGCGTTCTGGCAAATCCTTGGCACTGAGCGGCGATGAGTCTGCCTGCCTGACCCACCAGTTGCGCAGTCTGCACACCGGCATACTGGTTGGCATCGGGACCGTGTTGTCTGATGATCCGCGATTGAATGTGCGTTTGTGTGCTGGGCCAGACCCACAGCCCATTGTGCTGGATGCCCATTTACGTTTTCCTTCCAGTGCCCGTTTGTGCCAGTTGCCCGATAAACGTTGTTGGGTGTTGACCAGTGTCGATAATAATGTGCCGCACGCTGAGAACCTGGAGATCATTCGACTACCCGGCGACAGTGAAGGCCGTGTTTGTCTGATAGCGGCCTTGCGAGAACTCAAAAAGCGTGGCATCAACAGTTTGATGGT
>DITX01000108.1 GCA_002422225.1 Gammaproteobacteria bacterium UBA6173 | reverse complement strand
TACACCAGATTTGACAATAACTCCGGATTTGCTTGCTAACGCTGAAAGTCCTGTGCCATCCAATGAAGCACTCCCTACAAATTCAATCACATCGTTATTGGTGTTGATTGCGCAATTGGCGATTGGTATCGGGTTGTTTGTTATCAGCTTTCGTTTTGACAGTAGCAAACCCGGTGCTTCCTCCCGCGTCGAGCGCTGGAAACAAAAAGCTGCAGATGCCACAACATCGGTGCGCTTTTTGATGGGGCTGGCCCTGTTTGCTGGCTTGGCGGAAGTTGCAACCATGTTGCCGTATTTGGGCGCCATCGCCCTGATTGCCACGGCGCAACTGTCTTGGCATCTGGTTTTTGCCGTGATGCTCGCCTACTGCCTGCTTATGATTTTACCGGCGATGGTACTGCTAGTGCTGCGAAAGCTGCTGGGTGAACGCATCCGGCCCATGTTGATAAAAGTAGATAGCTGGATCACCAAAAACGCGGCCTCAGCACTCGGCTGGGTGCTGGGCATCGCAGGATTTCTGATTGCCAGCGATGCGCTGAGCAGACTGTGGTTTGTGTGGTTTGCTTAATCCGTGATGCTTCGACGTGAGCAACAGGCAGGTGCTGTGGCAGAGGACCGGCCGCATCCATTGACCATGCGCCCGACGCTGCGCAACTCACCTTCGCGGCTTTGCCGCTCAGAGTTCGAACAGTGCTCGCGCTTTTTCGGTCGCACGGTCATTGGATCAGCGCGGCCTGACTGGTCCTCTGCCACAGCACCTGCCTGATGCGCCCACTGTCTCGACATCAACCTCCGTATATAACATCACACTCACACGGTTTACATCTGTACAAAAAATGATCCCTCCGTCCCCCTAATAAAGCACCACACTCCGGATAGACTTACCTTCATGCATCAGATCAAAAGCGTCGTTGATTTTGTCCAGCGGCATGGTGTGCGTGATCAGGTCATCAATGTTGATTTGTCCCTCCATGTACATGTCCACAATGGTGGGTACATCCGTACGCCCACGCGCACCACCGAAGGCGCTGCCACGCCACACCCGCCCAGTCACCAACTGGAATGGCCGCGTTGAAATTTCTTTGCCGGCACCGGCCACACCAATGATGATCGACTCGCCCCAGCCCTTGTGACACGCTTCCAGCGCCTGTCGCATGGTAGTGACATTGCCTATACACTCAAACGTGTAATCCGCACCGCCCTTGGTCAGCTCAACAATGGCTTCCACCACGTTGTGCACATCCTTGGGATTAATGAAGTCAGTCATCCCAAATTTGCGCGCCAGCTCCACTTTGCCCGGGTTGATATCCACGCCGATGATCTGACGCGCACCCACCAGCCGCGCCGCTTGTATAACATTCAACCCAATGCCACCCAGACCGAACACTACAACCCGTGAACCCGGCTCAACTTTGGCATCAAAAATCACCGCGCCTACACCCGTGGTTACCCCACAGCCGATGTAACAAACCTTATCCAAGGGAGCATCCGGGCGAATTTTGGCCAATGCAATCTCGGGCAATACGGTGAAATTGGAAAAGGTGGAACAACCCATGTAATGCAGAATGGGCGTGCCATCCAGCGAAAAACGACTGGTTCCATCCGGCATCAAGCCGCGCCCTTGTGTGCTGCGAATGGCCTGACACAGATTGGTTTTGGGGTGCATACAATACTCACATTCGCGACATTCCGGCGTGTAGAGAGGAATAACGGTATCACCCTTTTTTACGGACTTAACGCCGGGGCCGACGTCGACCACGATACCTGCACCTTCATGCCCGAGAATCGCTGGAAACGCGCCTTCGGGATCGTCGCCAGACAAGGTGAACGCATCGGTATGGCAGATGCCCGTGGCTTTTAATTCCACCAACACCTCGCCAGCCTTTGGGCCGTCCAGATCAACTTCAATAATTTCCAATGGTTTATCGGCAGCAAAAGCAACGGCGGCACGTGTTTTCATTTTTGTACTCCTGAGCACTCAGGCCCATGTCAACGTCAAACAATCAACTTTGGTAGAAAAGCTTATGCCAGCAGGTATCTGGCATGAAAACGCAAATGCTCCTCCATAAACGTGGATACAAAATAATAACTGTGGTCATAACCCTCCTGATAGCGCACACGGGCATCAGCCAATCCGGCGGCAACCGCAATTAATGCTTCTGTATTGAGTTGTTTTGTCAGAAACTCATCCGCCGTCCCGGTATCAACAAGCAGGGGTAACATCAGTCCGCGGGCTTTTAACAACTCAACACTGTCGTATTGCTGCCAGCGTTGCTGATCATCACCCAGATACGCAGCAAACGCCTTTTGCCCCCACGGACAATGGATGGGATTGGCGATCGGCGCAAATGCGGATACCGACACAAACCGCTCAGGCAATCGGGTCGCTATCATCAAGGCGCCATGCCCCCCCATTGAGTGTCCACTGATAGCACGCCTGTTATTCAGGGGAAAATTCTGTTCAACCAAACTCGGTAACTCGCACGTGATGTAATCAAACATCAAAAAGTTTTTGTCCCACGGCGCTTCGGTAGCATTCAGGTAAAAACCAGCTCCCTGCCCCAGATCATAGGCATCATCGTTAGGCACGTGGGCACCGCGCGGGCTGGTATCCGGTATCACCAAGGCAATACCCAGCGCCGCAGCAATACGTTGAGCGCCGGATTTTGTGCTGAAATTCTCATCGGTCCCGGTCAAACCGGTCAGCCAATACAATGCTGGCACCGGATTGTCAGCCGACGCCTGTGGTGGCAAAAACACTGAAAATCGCATCGTGCAATTTAGCACCTGGGATTCATGCTCAACTCGAATCTGCAGACCTGCAAAATGTTTCTGCTGACTGACGGTAGTAAGTGTAAACAGAGGCATAAAAACATCCGGATTAGATTCATGATCAGAATACGAAGATAAACGATGCCGCGCGAAAAAACCAACAGGATTACGGGTTCTGGACTACAACGCCATAGGCAGATCATGTAATTCAGGAGGCACTACTATTGGCACCCAGTGATACAGGTTATGATGTCGGGAAAACCACTTGACGCACTCTTCGGAGTTAACTATCCATGACAGAAGAACAATCCACACTGGCAACAGAACGCCTGCGCTTGCGCGCCTACCGGGCGGAGGATGCCGCCCGCATTCAAAAACTGGCTGGTGAACGTGATGTAGCAGAAATGACACGCACGATTCCTCACCCCTACCCGGATGGCGCGGCTGAACAATGGATCATGCAACAGCACAAAGCCTGGCATGAGGGCAGCGCCGCGATCTTTGCCGTCACCCTGCGCAATAAAGATGAAACCATCGGCACAGTTGGGCTGTTTAATCGCCAGGATAATGAAGCTGAAATCGGCTACTGGATTGGCATCCCTTATCAGGGGGAAGGTTACTGCACTGAAGCAGTAGACGCGCTGATCGGATTTGGCATCTCTGAACTCGGCATTACGCGTTTTTATGCCAGTCATCTCAAGCGCAACCCCGCCTCAGGCGCGGTGCTGCGTAACGCCGGACTGCGAAAAGTCGGTAAAGACACAATCATCTGGCGCGATGACGTAAGCCAGGAGCCTATAGAACTGTATGAACTGTTGATCGCGGATGAAGCACCGTCTGAGGACTGATCGCTGTGTGCTGATCGGTAACTGGCAACAACAACTCCCAGGATAGGTTTTATGCACAAGACCGGTTCGTATACCCCCACCACTGCCATCGCCGTGGTGATCGCCAACATGGTAGGTACCGGCGTATTTACCAGCATTGGTTTTCAGATCATTGATATCAAATCCAGCTCTGTATTGCTGATGCTGTGGCTGGTGGGAGGCATTGCCGCGCTCTGCGGCGCACTGACTTATGCGGAACTGGCTAGCCGCTTGCCGCGCTCAGGGGGAGAATACAACTTTCTCAGTCAGCTTTATCATCCCTCAGTTGGATTTGTGTCGGGCTGGGTGTCGCTCACCGTGGGTTTTGCGGCGCCAACGGCACTGGCTGCGATGACTTTTGCTGCTTATCTGGATTCCGCGCTGGTCAACGTTGTTGATATCAACCGTGTGCTCGCGGCCTTGCTGCTGGTCAGTGCGGTCACCCTCGTGCATGGTCGCGACCACAAAGCCAGTAGCGGACTACAAAACTGGTTCACGCTGATCAAAATTGCGTTGATCATCGGTTTTGTAGTGCTGGTAGGATTGACCGTTGACGCACCACAAACAGTTAACCTACTGCCGGTCAGTGGTGACGGCGCGTTATTGACCAGCAGCGCGTTTGCAGTGTCTCTGATTTATGTGAATTACGCCTATACCGGTTGGAATGCCGCGACCTACATCACTGGTGAAATCGACAATCCCGGTCGTACTGTGCCACTGGTGCTGATTGTAGGCACGTCCGTGGTTATTCTGTTGTATCTGGCACTGAATGCCACGTTTTTGTACGCAGTACCCATGGAGATGCTGGAAGGCAAACTCGAGATCGGGGTTATTGTTGCCCAACAGACGTTTGGTGAAACCGGTGCGCTGTTGATGGGGGGTGTTTTGTCCTTGCTGCTGATTTCCACGGTTTCTGCCATGTTGATGGCAGGCCCACGAGTGCTGCAAGTCATGGGTGAAGACTTCCGTTTGTTCCGAAAACTGTCAGTTCACAATAAAGGTGGCGTCCCGCGCACAGCCATCTACACGCAAGGTTTGCTGACACTGATATTTATACTGACTTCCACCTTTGAATCCATTCTGGTGTTCTCTGGATTCATACTGGGGCTGAGCTCTTTAGCCACCGTGTTGGGTGTTTTTGTATTACGCTACAAAAAAGGCGCCGACATATTGGCAAAAGGTGACGACAATGGTTATCGCACCTGGCTGTACCCGTTACCCCCGCTCATTTATAGCAGCATTGTTATCTGGACTTTGACGTTTATCATTCTTAACAGGCCACAAGAAGCAGGTATTGCGCTCGCCATCATAACGCTGGGATTTGCTGCTTGGTATTTCACAGAAAAATTATCTGCCAACAGAGAATCCCAATGACTGACACAAGCACTTCCAACCCAATACTGTTGCGTGCCGTACAACAGACAGTAATACGCTCTATGCACACTGCCTTGTTTGTACCGCTGGCATTGTCAGCACTGATCGCCTGCACGATGGCCCAAAACGTCATTTACCGACTTAAAGCCGTTTACATCTATCATGATGACCGCAAACCCCTCGCCGTTGCGTTGAGCGTCCGCCCAGAGACAACACCATCATCACTACACCAAATCCCCGGAACAGCATCACGCC
>DITX01000211.1 GCA_002422225.1 Gammaproteobacteria bacterium UBA6173 | reverse complement strand
CCACAAATTTTCCTGAAGACCCAAATATTTTTCTCGGATGTTTGGCAATTATCATCAATCGCAATTCCACCACGATGACCCAGGTCCATTTCGCACTTTTTAGCTAACTCATCCCGAGGGCGAATTCCCGTAGCAAAAATGATCATATCGGTTTCAAGATGCGAGCCATCAGTGGCAGATCGGCAGCAGTAGAACCTGAAAAATAGGTGCTGAGATGAACCCTGTCGTAGGCCAGCCTCGGCTCTTCCGAAAAGGTGGTAATTTCATAATCATCAGCGTTGTCGCTAGCGAGAAAATATTCGATAAACTGGTGACCAACCATACCGTTTCCGATGACGACAACCTTTTGCTTTTCATTTGTATTCATACGTTCCTCGCTGGATAGTTCATCTCAAGAGTCCTGCTGGGTAGCAAGGAAAGTGCCAATAGGAATCGTATGAGTTAAATGACTTAAAAGCACATGATCACGTTTTTTTAAACCGTTCATGCTTTATTGGCTGCACTATAAGAAACCAATAACCATATTTTTGATGCAATACGGTGCGTTGCTTGATGATGAGTGTGTAGGTCTTATTAATTGAGTTGAGAGTAGAAAAACACTGAGTATTGAGAAAAGATTATTAAAAAGCTTTAGCCTTCTTCGACAAAAGAATGAAGAAGTCACTGCCGTGCCCCAATCAGGGTACAACTTCTTTTTCGTTCGTCTAAAAGAGCGCGCCCACCTCTTACCGCTTGCCCTAAAAAGATCGTCCAGGCTCTATTTTAGCGCAATATAACCTACCTTTTGTTGCCCTTTTTGTGCAGCTACTACCTTTCAGTAGCCACTTTCCTTGCAGTGTTGACGTAAAAATTTGTCTGGCATTGTTATTGCATCGTGATTACCAAGTGCAATCCTCCACACGCTAAAAATTTTGGCAGGCGTCGCGGACAGAGTGTTGAACTTAAATTTGGATCGTTGTTTTGTCGTGGCAATCTGCAATTGCAATTAAGGGTACATAAGTCATTTTACTCCAAGGGAAACACCATGAAGAATAAGATATTAGTTCAGGCTATAAGTGCAATCTGCGCCACCGCGCTGCTTGCCACTGAGGCAATGGCTCAATCTCAAGAAATTGAAGAGGTGGTGGTCACTGGTTCTCGCATCTCAAGAAACAGCGCAACTGAAGCGGCTAGCCCAGTTGCCGTTATCGGCGGCGATAACATTCGCACCTCCGGGCAGGCTGACCTGGGCGAACTGCTTCGCGAATCGCCAGCACTGAACAACTCGTTGCCAGCCAGCTTCTCCGCTATTAACGCTGCTGGCACAACCGATTCCGACGTCGGTCTGGGTCTGCTCGACCTGCGTGGACTGGGTGCCCAGCGAACCTTGACTCTGGTTAACGGCCGCCGCCACGTGGCTGGTGGTCAAGGCACTGCGGCTGTCGACGTAAACTCTATTCCCACTGTGATGGTGCAGCAGGTTGAAACCCTGACCGGCGGCGCTTCTGCTGTTTACGGTGCCGACGCCGTATCCGGTGTTGTCAACTTTGTGTTGCGCGAAGGCGGTGACTTCGACGGTATCGAAATAACTGCCCAAACTGGCCTGTCCAGCGAAAATGACGCTAACGAAACCTATGTTGCTGCCGCGACCGGTTTCGAGTTTGCTGATGGCCGGGGTGAAATGGTATTGGCCCTCGAGAGGCAAACAAACGATGCAGTTCGCTCCAGAGACCGTGCGTCATTTGCCGGACCTTACACGGGTAATGACATCAATCAGACTGCTGAGATTGCCGCGCTTACCGGCACCAATCCGAATGCAACCCGTGCCTTCGTGCGCCCCACAACGAATCCGATTTCCTCACCTTATGGCGTGTTCAATCTGTCCTCTGCTGACGGCTTCGGCGCGGTGTCTGCCGCTGCCAACAATGCCCGTAACGGCTTGCCACAGCAGTATATTCCCGGCACCAGTATTCCTCTGGTGCAGGTGATAACAACGCCGATCAATGGTATGCCGCGGCCTTATAATCCGGGCTTCGTGTCCAACGTAAACCAGGCCTACGGTATCGGTGACGGCTTGCAGAACAACAAGGCAACCATCCTGCCGGAGCAGGAGCGATACAACTTCAACCTGAACGGCAGCTTCGACGTCAGTGAATCGCTTACATTCTTTGTTGAATCAAAGTACGCCTACTCGAACAATATTGACGACCTCTCCGGCGTGGACTTCAACGACGCTATTCCAATACAGTATGACAACCCGTATATCCCGCCCGCGCTGCAGGTACAGATTGATGAACTGGCTGCCAAGGGCATAATTCCTGCAAGCAACCCCAACGACGGCAGCTTCTGGGGCTTTGGGTCAAGCCGCGACAGTAACGACGATATCGTGCTTACCGGCAACGACGTTGAGCGGGAAACCGTCCGAATTGTGGTTGGTATTGAAGGCAATTTGGCTATAGGCAG
Source organism: Gammaproteobacteria bacterium UBA6173 (assembly GCA_002422225.1). GTDB lineage: Bacteria > Pseudomonadota > Gammaproteobacteria > Pseudomonadales > Pseudohongiellaceae > Pseudohongiella. Next base: position 16,072 of record DITX01000211.1, on the reverse strand, counting down.
CGGTATCGACTATGAATTGTCTTATAACTACGGTGAAACAACGGTCGAGAACCTGAACCTCAACAAGCGTATCGAAGACCGCTTCTACGCTGCTATGGACGCGGTGGTTGATCCTGCAACCGGGGATATCGTCTGTCGCTCTACCCTTGACCCCACCGCTCAGCCACCGCTGTCCACAAACATAAGCAATGGGAGACTGCGCACACAAACCTTCCCAGTGCCTGAGTTCGCTATGACAAATGCCACCGGTAACGGGCGATACGTGGAAATTTCCTCGTTTACGCCTGGTGCGGGTAGCCCCTGCGCACCATTCAACCCATTCGGTTTGAACTCAACCTCGCAGGCCAACGCCGACTTTGTTTACCCGGACCTGCTTGATGTTTCGGAGCTGGAGCAAAACATTATCTTCGGCAACATCTCTGGCGACACGGCCAGCTTCTTCGAACTGCCTGGCGGCCCAATCGGTTGGTCTGCTGGCTTGGAATACCGGGAAGAGAAGAGTGCATTCATCGTGAACCAGCTCGACCTTGACCTGGTGACATGGGACGCCTCCAACGGTAACGCGAATCTGCCGATCAATGGCGAATTCGACGTGTTCGAATACTTCTTCGAAGGCCAGGCCCCGATCCTTGCCAATCTGCCTGGCATCGAATTACTGGAGCTTACCGGTGCATTCCGTTCTGCGGATTACAGCACCGTGGGTACCAATGATGCCTGGTCAACCGGCCTGCGCTACTCGCCGGGCTTCGGCTTGACTCTTCGTGGAACCTTCGGTGAAGCGGTGCGTGCACCGAATATCACAGAGCTGTACTCACCCCAGCAGCCTGCGTCATACGGATTCCAGAACGATCCGTGCTCCGTCGACAACATCAACAACGGCACACCGAATCGTCCGGGTAACTGTGCGGCTATCGGTGTTCCGGTTGGCTACGATGTGAACAACTACATCACAGCTGGTATTCCGGGTGTGTCGGGTGGTAACCCGGGTCTGAGCCCGGAAGAGGCGACGACGTTTACAGGGGGTATTGTCTATCAACCTACCTTCATCGAAGGCCTGACCTTTATCGTTGACTACTACTCAATCGAGATCGAAGGTGCGATCGATAGCTTGTCCGCGGTGGCTGTTTCCGAGCTCTGTGTTGACCTGCCGTCCATCAATAACGATTACTGCGAGCTAATCGAGCGTGCGCCTGAAGGTTTCATTACCTATCACCAGTCTGGTCAGGTAAACCTGGCTGCGTTCGAAGTGGAAGGTATCGACTTCGGTGTTGATTATGGCTTCGAGCTGTCTTCTCTGGGGCTGGATAACTGGGGCGGTCTGAACTTAAGCTTGCAAGGTACTCACATGATTGGCTTCGATGAGTTTCAGGACCCTTTGGATGCCTCTATCTTCGAGAGCCGTGTGGGTGAATTTTCCTATCCCGAGTGGATCATTAACGCCCGAGCCAGCTGGACAATCGCTGATCTGAGACTGAGCTGGGCTGGTCGCTGGGAAAAAAGTCAGCTTCTGTCTGGAATCTCCAACCAGCAGATCAATGCAAACCCGCTGTTCGTTGATCCGTCGCAGACTGGCGATTCATGGGTGCATGACATCAACTTCACCTACACCTTCAGCGACAAGCTCAATGTCTACGGTGGTCTGAACAACGCCTTCGACGAGGAACCTTACCTGGGCGCGCTGTCTCGTCCAGCGGGTCCACGTGGTCGCTACGGCTTCCTAGCAGTGAACTTCAAAATCTAAGTCGATGTAGAAGATAGAAAACTTAAAGGGCGCTCTTCGGAGCGTCCTTTGCCACAGTCTTGGTTTTCCAGGGAAGCTGGAATGAAGCTAAACAAAGTTATCTGCGGGTTATGTTTGTTGTTTATAACAACCACTGCCCAAGCTCACCTTCTGAACATGACAGACCTGCACCTGGATACTACAAATCCAGAAGCGGTTACCTTGCGAGTCAAAATTGACTTGGGACAGTCTTTGTTATCACCGCAAGAATACTGGCGTACGGTGAATATGGACTCCCGTGAACAGTGGGTAAACCTTGAGCCTGCGGTCAATAAATTGCTGGATGGTCTCGGCATTTTTGTTAACGGAGTGCCAGCTGCCGCCAACCTGGAAACCTGGAGCCTGACTGCGGCATCGCTTGAAGCCATCGAAAACCCTCTCTCCCCTCAAATGGCAGAGCTCACATTCAACTTTGGCAACTTGGGATTAGAGTCCTTAACTGCGCTAGCCAATGTATCAGTCGAACTGCGCATTGCCGAGTGGCTGGAGGTTCCCTGGCCAGCATTACTGCGCATCGATTCAGCCTCACGCGAGCTACCCGTGTCACGACTGCTAACAAGTAATGATCGCAGCAGTCGATCAGTGCCACTCAGCGCGGATTCTGCGGACGCTGGTTCGTCGTTTGCGGCGAAGCTGGCAACGGCATTTCAGGGTTGGATACCGGGCTTGAGTTGGTTGGCAATCGGATTTCAGCACATCATTCCGTGGGGCCTGGATCATATCGTGTTTGTCTTGGGTTTGTTTTTTCTATCTACACGGTTGTCGACACTATTCTATCAAGTCAGCTGTTTTACCGTTGCGCATTCACTGTCGCTTGGACTTGCCACGCTGGGCATGGTGTCAGTACCGGCAAGCATCGTAGAACCTCTTATTGCAGCCTCGATTATCTATATTGCAGTTGACAACCTTTACAGCAATTTTTTAGCGCGCTGGCGATTAGTCGTAGTGACCTTGTTTGGACTGCTACATGGTTTAGGCTTTGCCTCGGCGCTGTCTGAGCTCATGTTGCCCGCCGAAAACTTTTACACAGCCCTATTGATGTTCAACCTTGGGGTTGAAGCAGGTCAGATTGCAGTGTTGGTATTGGCTTTTGCAGCGGTTGGCTGGCTGCGCAGCTGGCCTGCTTACACTGAACGCGTCGCTCGTCCGGCTACAGTCACGATTGCTGGTGTGGGTACTTATTGGTTATTAAAGCGGGTAGTATTCTAATGGGTCTAATTAAACACTCTGAAAGACTTCGCACCATCGCAGGTATTGCGACGGTTGCTTCCTTGTTACTGGTTTTTGACGTGACGTTTTCCGCCATGGCACCGGCACGCTTGGTTTTCCCTCTTGATGAACGAGCACCTGGTGAATTTCCCGATGGCTGGATACATGGCTCCAAGTCAGCCATGGACAACAATGATCCAGCAGTCCAGGTGCATGCTTATAACGAACACACCTATATTCTCCGCGAGAACAAGGCGATCAATTACGAGGGTGCATTTATGTACCTGTTTTTTGGCAATGAAGTAGCCATGCTGATTGATCAGGGCTCTACTTCTTCGCCTGCGCTATTTCCTCTTCGCGAAGTAGTCGATGAAATCATTGATGGTTGGGAAGAGCGCAACGGCCAAGAGGACATTGAGTTAATTGTTGCCAACAGTCATTTGCATGGTGACCACTATGCTGCATGGAATCAGTTTGTCGATCGGCCCAATACAGTCATGGTTGGATTGACCCATGAAGAGGTGATGGCATTTTGGGGGATTGATAATTACCCGCAGCAAATTGTTAACTTTGATCTTGGCGGAAGGGAGCTGGTAGTAACAGGAACCCCGGGACATGAAGGGTCAGAATTGGCGATTTATGATGGCTGGACCGATCTTCTTTACACTGGCGATATGTTCTATCGCGGTCGCCTCTATATTGAGGATTGGGAGGCATGGGCTGCAAGCATTCAAAAACTGCGCAGTATTGCGGATCAAAACCCTGTCGTCCATCTGGTAAATAATCATATAGAAATGACCACAGAGCCTGGAGTCGACTATCCAATTGGCACAACCTGGCAGCCCAGCGAACCGCCTATGCAGATGACGCTTGAGATGCTTGATCAAGCCGTTGAAGCAAGCTTCGAAATTGAAGAACCTGGCATATATACCTACGATGATTTTCTGATTTATAACCAGGTGCCCTGGTCATACACAACGGACCCATGAGGCTAGCAATGAAAAAATTACTTTTTGTCCTGGCCATCGTGCTAGTCAATGTTCAAAGCCACGCTCAAGTTTCATTCGACAGAGAAACGGCAGCGCCTGGCAATCTCCGGTTTAGCTGGATCCACGGCAGTGTGTCTGCTAAAGCTAATACTGATGTGCGTATCCAGGTACACCGGTATAACGAGCATACCTACATTCTCAGACAAAACCCTGCGATTCACTGGGAAGCGCCTTTTATGTACCTCCTCATGGGTAACGAGCGTGTTGTCCTGCTTGATACAGGCGCGACCGAAGAAGCCGAGTACTTCCCACTGCGTGAGGTCGTTGATCAGGTATTAACCAGGTGGTCAGATGCGCAAGAAATTGAAATGCCTGAGCTTCTTGTATTGCCGCTTGGTTCTGATCAGTCGCAGCTAGGCGCACTTGGTCAATTCATTGGTCGACCCAACACCGTGATAATACCGCCTACGGAAGAGTCTCGAAATCAGCTTTTTGGTGTGGGATGGCATGAAGGCGGCCAACTTGACTTAGGTGGGCGCCTGTTAGACGTTTTGCCAACCCCAGGTTTAGACTCTGCTGCCATGAGTCTATATGACCCTTGGGCTCAGCTTTTGTTCACCGGTAATACCTTCTATCCTGGTCGGCTGGTCATTAGAGATTTTAAAGACTACCGCCAGTCACTTGGAGCTCTGGTTAAACTTGCTGATACCAAGCCCGTTTCCATGATCCTTGGTGGGCGTATCGAAATGACAAGTCAGCCTGGTATCGATTACCGGCTACGGTCTAATTTTCGGCCCAATGAACACTCATTGCAATTGAGCGAGAGACATCTAGAGAGAGCCTTACAGGCAGTCACTCTGATCAATGGCACAACAGATATCCGAATTCTGAACGATTTTATTCTCATGCATGGGGTAGGCCGTGGCGCACGCGACTCTGGTTTTCCGGTGTTTATACCGGAGCAGTTTTGAGCGCCTGATACCCGCCAGATCTGTCCCTAAGGTGACGAGAGTAGAAGCTTGTAATGTTAGTGTGGTGTCCCGGCACATCGGCCACCACGCCCTGAGCATAACGTGTCGTGCCGCCAACATGGTCGCCGGCCATGCCGAAAAGGCAGACGCTTCCGGGGCCGGTAGCGACGTTTTTCTTTGCGCCGAATCAGATCATCAAGCGTACGGCGTAGTGGGATGACGCCGCAGGAAGGGCGTGTGATTCGGCTGTAGCAATAACAAAGGGCCCGGGCTGCACAAAACTGGACAATCTTCTGCTTCGCAGCTACCGTTCGAGCTCCTTCATGGTCAGGGAGTTCCTTATGAAACTGCTGCGCAGCCTTCGCGTTGTATTGGCGGCGATCCTGCTGAGCCTCAACTCCATCATCCACGTTGCGCCGTTGTTGGTGGTGGCGCTGATAAAAGCTGTTTTTCGTGTGAGACCTGTGCAGTCGGTGTGCGACCGGGTGCTGATGGCGATTGCCGCGAGCTGGATCGACGTGAACAGCTGGATGTTTGATCACCTGACTGATACGCAGATTGTGGTGACCGGTCTGCCCGAGCCTATGCCCGAGGGGCATTTTCTGCTGCTGTGCAATCACCAGTCCTGGGTGGATATTCCGGTGCTGCAGAAACTGTTTAACCGGCGTCTGCCGATGTTGCGCTTTTTCCTGAAAAGCCAGCTGATCTGGGTGCCGGTGCTGGGACTTGCCTGGTGGGCGTTGGACTTTCCGTTTATGAAGCGTTATTCACGTCAGCAGATTGAAAAGCGTCCCGAGCTGGCTGGCAAGGACGTTGCGGCCACACGTGAGGCCTGTGAAAAATTCCGGCGTATACCGGTGTCCATCGTCAATTTTGCCGAGGGTACGCGTTTTCGCGCCGGCAAACATGCGCAACAACAATCGCCGTTTCGGCATCTGCTCAAACCCAAAGCGGGCGGCACGGCTCTGGTGCTGGATGCCATGGGTGAGTCGCTGGATACGCTGGTGGATGTCACCATCACATATCCCGACGGAGTGGGCGAATTCAGTGACCTGTGTGCCAACCGCATCGGGCTTATTGTGGTTGATGTGCAGATACTGCCGATACCGGCCGAGCTGCGCGGTGGCGATTATCAGAACGATGAGGCGCATCGGGCGCGTATGCAGGCGTGGGTGAATGAGCGCTGGTTGGCCAAGGACAACACCATTGATCGTCTGCTGGGCTAGAGTTTAAGAGCTAGGGGTTAAGGCCAGGGGCTAATAGCAAGACGCTGAGTTTTTGCCATCCTGCTGGTTGATTGCACCAATAGTTGGGAGCTTTCGCCATGTCTTTTCTGGCTGACCAGTTGAAACATCTTTAAAAACAAGCAAGTGCGTTGTGGTATGCATTTTGCTGTTTCTTGTTACAAGCACAAACCAACAATAGTCACATCAGGATTTTCAGGAGAACACATGCGCACAATTGGCAATATCATCTGGTTACTCTGCGGGGGGCTTGTTATGGGGCTGTTCTGGTGGCTGATCGGCTTGATTGCGTTCGTGACCATTATCGGCATTCCGTGGGGTAGGGCCTGTTTTGTGATCGGGGAGTTTTCGTTTTTTCCATTCGGTAAAGAGGCCGTCTCGCGCGCCGAACTGGAGCAATACAACGTTGGCACCGGCGTGTTGGGCGTGCTGGGGAATGTCATCTGGTTTTTGCTCGCCGGGCTGTGGCTTGCGATTGGGCATCTGTTGATCGCCATTGTGTGTTTTGTTGTGATCATCGGCATTCCGTTTGGCATCCAGCACCTGAAACTGGCAAAGCTGGCACTGGCGCCGATTGGGCAGACCATCATCGATTCCGATTATGCACAGGCGGTGCGGGGAGGCGCGGTATAAGGAAAAAAGGCGGAGGTGCGGTATAAGTTCGCGCCTGTCACGCAACTGGGCAAGGTTCTGCTTTACAGATACCTTTTGCTCTACCTATACACATCAACATCAGAGGTAACGATGGCCCGACTCCCGTTTTGCCTTCTGGGATTGCTGCTAACGGCGACCATCACCGTGCCAAGTTGGTTCAGCGGTTAGTTCTGAGTCTGGAGTCTCCGTCAGACGAAGAGTTGAGGGCTGAATGGCTGATTGAGGCTAGACGACGGGCCGATGAGCTGGACAGTGGTTTCGTTCAAGCGATATCAGGTGATGAGGTGATGAGGTGATGAGAAAGGCCAGCGCCTTGATCAATTGGTGAGTCCCCAAAGGCATGGACAATAGAGTTGCCGCCGGATATCCGCAAAGCGCATCTGCTTCGCTTTCCTTTAGCCATCGTTTACCGAGAACTGTCAGATAGTTTTCAAATTCTGGCAATTGCCCATGACCGGCGACGTCCGCAATATTGGGTTGTCCGGCTCTAAGAATTAGTTGTCCCTTAAAAACTGGTCGGAGTGAGAGGATTCGAACCTCCGACCCCCGCCTCCCGAAGGCGGTGCTCTACCGGACTGAGCTACACTCCGAATGTTTCGACCGTTCAGAAGCCGCTGGTGCGGCTGTCTGAACGAGGCGAATTATATGTCAGAACCCGGGGGGCTTTCCAAGAGCCTGCTCAAGAAAAAATCCGGGTTCCTTTCCTGCTGCGGGCGGTGCTTTGGCCCGCCCCAACTCAAACAGACTTCTTGCGATTATCCAGACTGAACGCCCCGGCGCCGGCGCTGGTGAGAATCAGCAAGCCTGCGGTGATGCCCATATTTTTGAAGAAGTTCTGGGTTTCGTGTGAGCGCTGCAGGCCTTCTTCCATGGTCCAGAAGTCGTGCATGACCAGGCTGATGACCACGGTGAGGCCGGCAAGTACAAAGGCGACGATGCGGACTTGGAATCCGGCGAACAGGGCGAAGGCGCTGCCGACCTGGATAACGCCGCTGAGAATCAGGAAGAAGGGGATAAAGATCATGCCGTGTGAGGCCATGTACTCGACATGGAAGTCGTAACTGGTGAACTTGGCGAGGCCGGGTAGCAGAAAGTAGATGCCAAGAATGAAGCGACCGAGTGGGTTGGATACGGTGGTGATGAGGCCGCTGAGTTGTTGCAGCATGGGTGATTCTCCTGAGTGTTTTTCTTGGGTGCGGGCGCTAAGATAGCGTCTTACCTGAGGGCGCGTATATGTTGAACGTGTTGTTTAAGCTTGTTTTTCTTTGTCTGAGTCTGGCGGTACTTGTGCCGGTCAGCGCAAATAACCTGACTAAAACGCAAACAGATACGCTATTGCAGCAACTGTCGGATCAGGATGTTCGCAGTTTTGATGCGTTTCTGTCGCAGGTCTCATCTTTGAACCCGGACCTGGGGGCTATCACGGGCGTTTACCGATCGGGGCAGGTAATGGCGGCGCAGCAGCAGGCTGAGTTATTTCGTCTGTTGGGTATCTACACACGTGTGCGTTACGCAGCGGAAGCGCAGCAGGTGCTGGCGGAGCTGGTGGCGATTCCGACGTTTCTGGACGATTCGGTTGCGCAATATGACAACCCGGCTTTCCATCAGATTGCTGCGCGGCTGGAAGCGTTGGCGGTGGAATTTGGCTTGAGCTTCCGCAACGTTGATAACCGTATCTATGAGATTACTTTACCGGGCGCGCCCGCTGACAACACTGAGCTGGTGGCGTTGCATGCGCATGCGGATGTGGTGCCGGCAAACGCGGCGGATTGGGTGCTGGATGATGGTACACAATTGGATCCGTTCACGCTGACAGAAATAGACGGGCGTCTGCATGGGCGTGGAGCGGAGGACAATAAAAACGGCATCCTGGCGGTGATGTACGCCATGCGGGTGATCGCGCAGGAGCAATTGCCGCTGCAGCGCACCTTGCGTTTGTTGGTGGATACCACAGAGGAAACTACGGGCGAGGCCATGCCTTATTACCTAGAGCGCAATCCGCTGCCGGATTTTAATATTGCGCTGGATGGCGGCTATCCGGTGATTATTGCGGAAAAGGGTTATGGCACCTTGCTGGCGCGTTTGCTGGACTTTTTATACGAAAGCGGGCACGTGGTGTACATGAAGGACAACCATCTGGTCGACGCGATTTTGTATGCAGTCAGCAACTTTGGTCTGGACTATACCGGGCGGCAGCTGGGTATCGGTTTTACTGATGATTTTATGGGGCCGTTAACGGCGTCGCTGACCTATGTGAAAGTCGATAACACCGGCATGGAGCTGATCACCAATCTGCGTGTGCCCAAGGGGCGTGACATTGGGGAACTAAAACAGGAGATTCTGGATCGTCTGGCGGAATGGTCGGCGATGAGCAATCTGCCGCTGGATCTGGAGTTGGATATTGCTGAGCCGATGTTCCGCAATCCGGAAGGACAGTGGATACAGACGCTGCTGGATGTAGCGACTGAAAATCTGGCTTTGCCGCGTGAGTTTATGTCCTCCGATGGCGCGACCTCCATTCATGATCTGCCCAATGGTGTGCAGTTTGGTCTGGCGATGCCGGGCATCAAGTACACCGGGCACACGGACAATGAGTTTAAAACCGTAGAGCAGTTTCAGCTGGATTTGCAGATTGTGACGGAGATGCTGGCGCGCATAGGCACGCTGGAGGCCATGTAGTGTCTGCTGCCTGTCAGCTTTTGGGGTGAACAGCCGCCAAACTTGCCAGCAGGCCTTTGCGGTTGAAGGGTTTGTAGAGCACGGCAATTCGAATGGTGTGTGTGCTGTGGTCGCAGCGTTGGCGCAGGATAAGAGTGCCGCCTTGTGGTTTCATGGCCAGACAGGCATTGGTACCCAGATTCATGCTGATCTGCTGCAGCGCGTCCGGGCTGGCAATGATGCGGGCAGCCGGTTCGTCAATGTCACATTCTATTGTGATGTTGGCGGGCATGGAGCTGTGCAGAATCACGGCGGTTTCTTTGAGGATGTTTGCCACCACCACCGGGGTGGATGCTTGCGGCAGCTTCTGACTGAAACTGAGCAGGCGTTTGATCAGGTCGCGTGCCCGTTCGGCCGACATGATCACATGGCCCAGCTGTTTGTGTTGCGCGTTGCCGCAAGATGCTGACGTGTGCCGAGTCAGTTGAAGGTGTTGGCATAAAACCCCGTCTAGCTGGTGGAATTTTTAGCTGATATAGTCAAGTTCAGTGTGCATCAGAAGAAGAACAAAACTAATGAATTTGATACTGGCAGCTGTCCCGATTTTTATACTGCTGATTTTTGTTGAACTGGCGGTCAGCCATTACCGCAAGGCGGGCGTGTATCGCCTGAACGACGCGGTAGCCTCGATGAGCACCGGCATGATCAGCCAGACCATGGGGTTTGCAACCCGCTTTGTGAGCTTTCTGGGTTACACGGCCTTGTGGGCAGTGTTGCCGCACGGAGAAGTGACCATGTCGCCGCTGATGTGGGTGGTCGCCTTTGTTTTGTATGACTTCTGTTACTACTGGAGTCACCGCGCGCAGCACACCATCAATGTGTTGTGGGGCATTCATGTGGTGCACCATCAAAGCGAGGAGTACAACCTCACCACCGCGCTGCGTCAGCCGTTTAACGGGTTTATTATCGGCTCAGTGTTTTACCTGCCCATGCTGTTTATTGGTTTTCCGCCGGAAGTGATTGTCACCGTAGGTTCGCTGAATCTGATTTATCAGTATTGGGTGCACACACGTTTGATCAACACGTTGGGCTGGATGGAGCTGGTGTTTGTGACGCCCATGAACCACCGGGTACACCATGCCATCAATGATCCGTACATCGACCGCAATTTTGGTGGTGTGTTTATTCTGTGGGATCGGATGCTGGGCACATATCAGGCGGAGCTGGCCGACGAGCCCTGCGCCTATGGTGTACGCAAGGCGCTGCACAGCTGGAACCCGTTTTTTGCCAATGCGCAGGTGCACTGGCAACTGGCTAAAGACAGTTGGCATGCCGAGCGCTGGTGGGACAAGGTGCGCATCTGGTTTATGCCGACTGGTTGGCGTCCTGCGGATGTGAATGCCCGCTATCCCTTGCCGCGTTGCCTGCCGGACACGCAACAAAAATACAATCCTCCCATTCCGGGTGCCTTGTCGATTGCTGTACTGGCGATACATGTGTTTCTGGTGCTGGTGATGGTGACGTTTCAGCTGATGGTGCCGGTGAATAATTTTACGCCGGCGCTGGTGCACTTTATTCCCTTGGGTGCGGGTTTATGGCTGAACGGGCGTCTGCTGGAAGGCCGGCCTGATGCGGTGTTGCACAGCAGTGTGTTCTGGGGGCTGTGTGCACTGATACCGTGGTGGTATGAAGGTTGGCTGCTGCCGCCTATGGGGTCGAGTGCTGCATTTTTGTTTACCGCGTTTTTGATCCTGTTCAGCGCCAGGCAGAAAGCGGTGGGGGCGGCTAATGTGGTAAGCTCAAAATCAGAATCCAGCTGAACCCACGCTCAGGCGCTCCATGCAATCTTCACTGATACCCGAACGACCCTTAATCATTTCGCCAACGCTGGCGGCCACCATTGGTCTTGAAGAGGCGGTGCTGCTGCACGTGCTGAGTGAGCTGATGGTGCATAAAACCTGTGTGCTGCGCCAAGGGCTGAATTGGCTGGAGCTGGATCAGCAAACGCTGTTGGATACTTTGCCATTCTGGGCGTGGATTGATGTCAAACGGGTGCAGAAAAGCCTGCAGGATCTGGGTTTGATTTTGATTGATCCGATTACCGGGCGCGATGACAGCTGGATGTTTGCCATCAATCAGCGCCCGTCTGCATCGCAGACATCGCCTGCTGTGCCGGCTGCTGTTACACCCGCTGCATTTACGCCCACTCCGCCACCACCGCGCGTGCCGCCACAGCGCAAGTCAGCGCCGTCCGGCGTGCGCACACGCGATGGTTCCGCTGCGTATATCTCCACCGATTGGCAGCCGGACGATGAATGGTTGTCGCTGTGCCGTCAGCACGGTATGCCCGATACATTTGCGCTCAGCCTGGTGCCGGGTTTTGTTATGTATTGGCGCGATAGGGCGCAGTCGCGTTTTTCATGGGGAAATGCATTTTACAAACATGCGCTGCGCGAGTGGCGTATGGAGCAAACCCGGCGTGGGTCTGTCGAGTTGGATGCGCCCATGTCGGCGGACTGGCGGCCTAATTCAGATGCCTTGGCCATCCTGCAAAACGCGGGAATCAGCGAGGCGTTTATCGACGACGCGGTGCCGGAGTTTGTGCTTTACTGGCGTGAACGCGGCGGTCAGAATGGCGCGTGGAACACCCGGTTTATCGAGCACATCCGCCGGCAGTGGGCGCGTTATCAGGTATCGGTGGTCAATGATGGTGTGCCGCGTCCGATTGCCGAAGACTGGCAGCCCAGTCCCGATGTATTTGAAGTGCTGCGGCTGGCCGAAATTGATGAGGCCTTTGCGCGCAGTAAAGTCGCTGAATTTGTGTTGTACTGGCGTGATACCGGGCAGGCGCAGTCCTCGTGGAACACCCGATTTCTGCAGTTTGTGAAATACAGTTGGGCGCGGCGCCCGGAAGCTATCAAAACAGGATTGACAGACAGTCATGCAAAAGATCAATTCGCTACTGAACGAGGCGGGCAAGGCATTGAAGCCGCGTTTAAGCGCTTCACAGACCGAAGCTGGGCAGAGTGACAGCGCATCAGGGGCTGACCGCGGCCAGCATCGGGACCAGCGCCGTGGCCAGAAAAACCAGCAGGAGCAATCCGGGCAGCAGGAGCATACGCAACACGGCGGCCCCGATCTGATCGATGCCATCAACCAGATTTTTGCCGAGTTTGAGCTTGCCTATCACAACCAGTATCACAAAGCCTATGGTGATGCTGACCGTCTGATTCTGGCTAAAAAATACTGGCTGGAGTGTTTGCGTGAGTTTCATCCCCTGCAACTGGTGACCGCCGCCCGCCGCCTGGTGAAAAGTCAGGACTATCTACCGACTATTTCGACCATGACCCGCGCCTGCGAGCAGTCCTTCGAATTGTTTGGGTTGCCGTCAGAATGGGAAGCCTACACCGAAGCCTGCCGCGCGCCCGCGCCCAAACATCTGCATTCATGGAGCCATCCAGCGGTATATTTTGCGGGCAAGGCCACAGACTGGTTTTTGTTGGCGACGGAGCCGGAAGATAAGGTGTTCCCGCTGTTTTCCTACTATTACAAGCAATTGTGTGAGCGCGTGATGCGCGGAGAACAGCTGGAAGTGCCGATGGTGCAGGCCTTGCCTGACAACCCCTCGCGGCCGCTGAGTTTTGATGAGCGGCAAAGCCGACTGCAGACGTTGCGCGCCGATTTGAAGGTGTAAGCAGTGCTGTTGTAATACTTACGCCAGCGCGTGCAACTCACGCTCGAGCAGCGTGGTATCGCCAACATTGAGTTCAACCAGTCGACGCAGGTGCGTCATGCTGTCTACATCGATGTGCTCGCAGGCCAGGCCAACCAGATCGCCATGCTGATTGACGATGCGCACCTGCATACAAATCTCGATGCCACCCCCCAGATGAATGCTGACGTCGAGTTGCTCGGAGTCGCGCAGAAACTGATCTGGCAATATTCTGATTAAAACCCCGCGCAGCGAAATATCAACCAATTGCACTGGCCAGATATGGTCACCTTGAATGACAACCGTCTCCGCATCAAAAAAGATGCGTGTAAATGCCCGTCGTAATTGGTGTTCTGCGGAATTGCCCGTGCGCTCTGACATCGTATGTTCTCTGGCTGGTCGTGGATCGGGTTGTTGATTATGTCCCACCCCACGAATTCTATCGGCCGCGTTGTACAAGCCTTGAACACATTCTGGCAATTAAATGAGATCGGCATCACATTTTTTGAGGCCGATCTCACTGGGCTGGCGAGTATTAACTCAGCTTGCGGTACTTGATACGTGTTGGCTGGAAATCTGACCCCAGCCGCTTGCGGCGGTCAGCTTCGTAGTCAGAATAGTTGCCTTCGTGGAATACCACCTGACTGTCACCTTCAAAGGCAAGAATGTGTGTGCAGATACGGTCGAGGAACCAACGGTCGTGCGACACCACAATGGCGGCGCCGGGGAAGTTGAGCAGACCTTCTTCCAGTGCGCGCAGGGTTTCTACGTCGAGATCGTTGGTCGGTTCGTCCAGCAACAGCACGTTGGCGCCGCGTTTGAGCAGTTTGGCCAGGTGCAGACGGTTACGCTCACCACCAGACAAGTCTTTAATGAACTTCTGCTGATCGCCGCCGCGGAAGTTGAACCGGCCGGCGTAAGCGCGTGACGGAATCTCGTAGCGACCAATCTGCAGGATGTCCTGCCCATCCGAGAGTTCTTCCCACACAGTTTTACTGTCGTTGAGTGAGTCACGGCTCTGGTCAACGTATGCCAGATCCACGGTTTCACCCAGTTCAATGGTGCCGCTGTCGGGTTGTTCAACACCGGTCAGCATACGCAGAAAGGTGGTTTTACCGGCACCGTTGCCGCCAATGATGCCAACAATGGCGCCTTTGGGCATGGAGAACGACAGGTCGTTGATCAGCACGCGATCACCAAAGCCTTTGCACAGGTTTTTCACTTCCAGCACTTTGTCGCCCAGACGTGGCCCCGGCGGAATATACAGTTCGGTGGTTTCGTTGCGCTTCTGGAATTCCTGCGAGTTCAGCTCTTCAAAACGCGCCATACGCGCTTTGCTCTTGGCCTGACGCCCCTTGGGGTTGCTGCGCACCCACTCGAGTTCAGAGCGGATAGTCTTTTCGCGTGCCGCTTCCTGCTTGGCTTCAGTTTCCAGACGGGATTCTTTGGTTTCCAGCCAGTTGGTGTAGTTGCCTTCGTACGGAATACCGTGACCGCGGTCCAGTTCCAAAATCCAGCCGGCGGCGTTATCAAGGAAATAACGGTCATGCGTGATGGCAACTACGGTGCCGGGGAATTCCACCAGAAAGCGCTCCAGCCAGGCCACGCTTTCAGCGTCCAGATGGTTGGTTGGCTCGTCCAGTAGCAGCATGTCAGGGTTGGAGAGCAGCAGACGGCACAGCGCTACCCGGCGCTTTTCACCACCAGAGAGTTTGCTGACGTCAGCATCCCAGGGCGGCAGACGCAGCGCATCGGCAGCACGTTCCAGCGTGCGCTCAAGATCCCAGCCGTTGGCGGCATCGATAGCGTTCTGAAGTTCCCCTTGTTTTTCAAGGAGCTCATTCATTTCATCGTCGCCCATTGGCTCGGCAAAACGATCGCTGATGGCATTAAACTCTTCCAGCAGTTTGATGATTTCGCCCATGCCTTCTTCAACATTGCCGCGTACATCTTTGGCTGGATTCAGCGCAGGCTCTTGCGGCAGATAACCAACATTGATGCCGGTTTGAGCGCGCGCCTCGCCGTTATATTCTTTGTCCACGCCGGCCATGATGCGCAGCAGGGTGGATTTACCCGAACCGTTCAAGCCGAGCACACCAATTTTAGCGCCTGGGAAGAACGATAGAGAGATGTCTTTGAGGATTTCTTTTTTAGGCGGGACAACTTTGCCCACGCGGTGCATGGTGTATACGAACTGTGCCATAACGCTAATGATCTCCGGGGTTTTTGGCTGCGCTGGAATTGCCTTGGCGGCGACTTTTGACTGGCGGGCATTCTAGCATGTTGGGTCAGGGGGAGGAGATCAAAAATTCCGCCAACGCCATGCGACTGCACAGCGTCAGCGGAACCAAAAGAGCTAACTGTTAACGGGCAGCGCGTTCAGAAATGCTCGGACCCATCAGGTACATCAGCGACTCGTGGGAAAGCGGTGTGCCTTCAGCCATCTGAGTAGAAGCATTCGCCCAGATTTTGCCGGCGCGATATGTGGCATTACGCGTCTTGATCTGCAGATCCCGATACTCGGGAGAGTTCTGTGCGAAACCGGAGAAACCGGCCAGATCCGCATTGCCCAGCAGCACTACATCCACACCGGGTACTGATGCGATTTCGTGAGCGTTATTAACGCCTTCCACGGTCTCGATCATCACCACTACCAGCATGTTGTCATTAGCGCTGTTACGGAAGGTTTCACCTGCTGGCACAAACGGTGCCCAGAGACTTGGCCCCTGTCCGGCCCCGGCGCTACGCCGTGCAATAGGTGGAAAGCGGGCGTAGCGTGCTGCTTCGCGCGCCTGAATAGCGTCATTCACCGTCGGCACAATAATGCCGAGCATGCCCATGTCCATGGCCTTCTG
>DITX01000215.1 GCA_002422225.1 Gammaproteobacteria bacterium UBA6173 | reverse complement strand
CGGAAAATGCCAGTCGACTGTTGCGAGGCAATGCCATGGCGGTAGCGCCCAGCACCACAAACGCTGCACCATAAAACTGATAAACCAGAAACAGATTATCGATCAGCCAGTTGATCATCAGACATCCTTGTTTGTCGCGGGATTGACCCAAGCATAGGCGAAGTACTTGCCCAATACCAGTCACTTAGCCACGCTTTAGTCATCTGCGGGCAAGGTCTGTAGCGCGAGTACTGAGTTGCGGTAGCGGGCGTCCTGAGAGACCTCTTCTCCCAGCCATGGCGGCTTGTTGAAGTGCTCGTGCTCTTCGCTCAGTTCAATCTCCGCCAGCCATAACCCTTGATGTGGGCCGTGAAATTCATCAACTTCCCATAGGTGATTTTCAACAGGGATGACATGGCGGGTTTTAGTAATGGTGTGGCCAACACACATTTGCATCAGTTGCTGCGCATCAATTAGCGGTATCGGGTATTCGAACTCAGACCGGCTGATGCCAGTGGTCTTGCCCTTGATCGTCAGAAACGCATCCTTACCCGCGATGCGCACGCGCACCGTGGCACCTTTTTCGCCATCCGCATCGTTACTGCGGCTCAACCACGCCTGACTGATCGCAATACGTATTGCGTCGACAAGCGCGCCGGATTGTTTTAACAGGTCGACATCAACCAGAAATTTACGTTCAATCTCGATTGCCATGGTACGTCCTGCGCGCTTGCCCTCATAAAATTTTAGAACGCGTGCCGTGCGCTTAGCATGACATGGCGGCCCAAGGTGTTGTAACCATCCACCACCTCGTAGTTTTTGTCCAGCAGATTGCCGACCTTGAACTGCAGGTTCAGTGCCGGCATCAGATGCCATTCAAGCACAGTGTCCAATACTCCGTAGCCAGCAACGCGTGAGCGACCAAAGGTAACCGGGTCAAGATCTGCCTGATGGCTGCGCACTTGCCAGTCTACTAACAGCGAGAACTGTTCAAAACGTTTTGAAGTGCTCACGTTCAATTGCTGATCCGGGCGGCGCAGCAAAGCGAGTCCGGTCTCGCGGTTTTTGTGATCCAGCAGCGTCAGCGACAAGCGATTCTGCCAGCCCAGTACGGCACGGCTGGCACTGATCTCCACGCCGTCAATTTGTGCGCGACTGACGTTATCCAGACTGCTGTAACTGCTGTCTGTGCCGATCAGATGACGGATATTATTGCGGAAAACGCTGACATCCACCTCGGAGCCTAAAATTTGTGTGCGTAGCCCTGCTTCCAGATTGCTGGCGTGTTCGGGTTCTAACAAGGGATTGGCAAAAAAACCGAACGCAGGAAAATCCACATACAGATCAACCAGGGTTGGCGCTTTGAACGCTGTTGCAGCGGCGAACCAGAGTTTGCTGTTGCTACCGATATCCGTACCAAGGGCCAGGCGCCCAGTGGTGTGTGCGCCAAACTGTTCGTTGTCATCTACACGGACAGAGGCGGTGACATCAAACTGTCCGAGATTATGTTGGTGCACCGCAAACAGTGCATCATTGCGACGGGTACTGACATTTTGCACCGCCCCGGAACTGAGGTAGTACAGGTCTTCATCATCGATATCAATACCCAGTGCAGTGTTGCTGTTGCTGCTGACGCTGAGTTCATTCTGCCATTGCAGACTATTGCGCTCAGTGGTGCTGTGGGATAAGCCCCATTGCCGGGTCAGATTATTGTCCTTGAACTGGCTAAGTTGCAGTTGTGTGCGCCAACGTTCAGACAGCTGGGCGCGCACCCCCACGCTAGCGGCTTTTTGAGTGGCTTCGCTATCGCCGCCATCAAACAGCTTGTCGGAGCTTGTATTTTGCCAACGCCCCCACAGTTGCCAGTCACTGTTCAGAGTGTGCTGAATACCCAGTGACAATGACTGATTTTCCCACGCCGCGTTGCGCGTGCCGGGTGTGGGTGCGTTTTGTGCGGGAATGCCGTCGGTTTCGCGGTGTGACACATTCAGATCAACCGTTGTCTGATTGCCGGCAAAACGCAGGCCGCCGTGGTAATTGCGTGATTGTTCTGTGCCAATACCCGCCTCCAGTCGGCCGGAAAAGCGCTGATCAGGGGCATCGTCACTCGGTGGCAAACCACTGCGGGTAAAAATCTGGATAACCCCGCCAATGGCATCGGCACCATAAAGACTGGACTGAGGACCCCGGATGACCTCAATACGCTCGATGTGACTGACAGGAATGTGTTCCAGACGTGCTGCGCCTTCACTGGCCGTATTCAGGCGCACGCCGTCGAGTAGTATCAGCGTGTGGTTGGAATTGCTGCCGCGCATAAACAGGCTGGTCTGAGCGCCGTCCACGCCGGTTCGTGCCATTTGCACGCCCGGTACTGAACGCAACAGATCAAACAGGCTGCCGGCTGCGCTTTGTGCAATAAAGTCGCGATCCAGCAGCGTATGAGCATTGAGTGTATCGTTAGAAAATTGTGACAAGCGATTGGCAGTGACCAGCAATTCCTGGACCTGGGGATTGGCAGCCGACGCTGGTTGCTGGGCGCTGACGCCCATAGGTAACAACGCTGCTGATGTGCAGCCTATCAGTGAGCAGCCCAACAGCACGCGGCTGGTAGAGACTCTTGAAGTTTTTTTTGTCATGCGCATAGCTCCATTTATGCTCTCACCCGAGCATAAAAAATAGGTGGTATGCGCCACGACGGCAGTCGAATACAACAAGACAACGTGCCTGGCCCGGAAGGGGCAGCCATGCTGCTACAATAACATTCAACTGAATCGCATCAACTGCCCGCCGCAGCGCGTTCTTGTGCAGCAGGCCGGTCTCCGGGCTTACAAGTTGGTGAGGGCGTGAAGTCCCTCGACCGTGGATCTGCCGCCTTCCCATCACATGAATGACAGTGGCATCTGGCAGATCAGGCTTGTTTACCGTTGCGGGGGCAGCGCCGGCGTTGGCAGTATTCTTGAGACAAGTCTCCATACCGCACCGGCTTCCCGTTTCATTCTCAGCTATGCCTTCCTGCACAGCGTCGAACACCTGAAGCGTGGCTACCTTAGGCGAACGGCCGGTATTATGCAAGGCTGGTCATGCAAGTGTCTGAACAATCGGGCTATACTCGCGCCCACGTTGCTTCCATTCAAGGAACAGCGCTACGCAGGCAGGGAGAGACGAGTTTTATGTTGTGGTCCAGATTTCAGCGCTGGCGCAATGGTGCATCTGAACGGCAGGGCATTTCCCTGAACCGTGAGGATACCGAGCGTCTGGACCAGTTGGCGCGCAGTGTACGTCGGGTGCGCATGTCGCGCAGTCTGCTGGGTTTGGCGTGGACTGCGGGCCCGGTGACCGCGCTGGGTCTGTATGGTGGATATTACATCGGTTACGGGCAACTGCCGAGCAACCAGCAGTTGGTGTATTTTGTGAGTTTTACGGTGCTAAGTGGCCTGATCGCGCTGGCAGCCAAAGTGCTGTACGACGGCACCTGGGGATATCGTAATGAACGATCGCAGCGTTATGTGGTGGAAGTCACTGACAAGCTCGGCGATCTGATTCTCGCCGTGCGCAATCTGATTGTGCACAGTCTGGACGGTGAGGCACGACAGCGCGAATCCGCCACGCAATTGTTGCAGCGCGTGGACTTGTCGCCGTCAGGCATTCGCCACGCCGTTGAGCAATTGACCGGCGATCCTTCCCTGGCAGAGTTGTTGGCACAGGTTGATAACTATCGCCGGGCGGGCTTGACCACCCGTATTCACGATCTGCATGAGCACAGCGGCATAAAACCGGACAACCACATTGACGCGCTGCGCACCTTGTCTCCGGCAGCCGCCGATATACTGCGGTTGCGTTATAGCGGTGACATTGCCTTGTTGCGTCATGGCATGCCCAGAGCGGAGCATTTTATTGCGCGGGTATTGGCAGCCATTGAACAAGATAATTTGCTGTTGATTACCATGCAGGATGTTGAGTCCATGCTGATTCTGGCCTTTGAATTAATCAATGGTCGCGAAATACCGATGCTGATTTTTAACTATCGAGGTCAGTGGCGATTTGCGGCTGCGCTCGATCGCATGGAGCGTCGGCGCAGCCGCTATCGCATTGCACAAGCTGCTGGCAGCAACCGGATGCGCAGTCTGGCGTCCTGGCTGGTTGAAGTCGACCTGATGTTGTACGACGAGGCCTCCGAAGGTATTTCGTCCAGCCTGTTGATTGAACGGGTGTGCAGCGCACTTGACCGACTGGCTGAGCAACTGCAACAGCTAGCGCACGCGGTGGATGCCGGCGCTAGCGAGCGCTATGATGACTTGCGCCAGCTAGCAGAAAAAATGATTAATGCCCTGCGCCTGTATCGTTATGCACACGAGTCTTTTTTACGCACAGGTGAGTTGCATGCCGACTTCCTGCAAGCGGCGGCCAGTTGGAACAAGTTACTCGATCAAAGCCAGCAACCCACAGAACTGTTGCAAGTGGGGCCACGCGGGCGTGGTGTGCACATTCTAGAAAAAGTGGTGCAACTCAGTGACGATGAACGTATGGAGGTGTGTGAGCACATTGCGCGCTATATGCGCTCTCAGCATCTGGAATCTCATGAAACCAAAGGGCTGTTTGAGCGGCGCAGTGATCGTGATCATCCCTTGACCTTTGAGAGTGCCCGGCGCCTGGCGATTGAGGTTGCTCTAGCACTTGAGCCGCATGTAAATTTGTCATACCCGGAGATTCAGCGCGGCATAGGTGCCACGTATGCCAGTTATGTTGGTGATCTGGAGCCTGGCATGAGTGCCCGCGAAAAACGTACGATTGCGGAGGCGGTTGCGCAGGATGTCGAAGAGGATATGAGCGAAGCTGCCGAGCAGCTTGCATCTGCTCTGGTGCGTCACTACCGCGTTAACCTGAATCAAGACGCTTGTCAGTTTCTGCACAACACCTACGGCGCGCGCCAGTCCGTATTGGCGGTGTTGAGTGAGCAGCAACATGGTGAAGCGCCGGCTCAAAGTCCGCTCGCTGCGCGTCCGGCTATGGTGCCACCGGCACAGCGGCGCTGGTATCGCAGCGTCGTGCTGGCCCGGCGCTTGGTGGCCGAGCTACGCGATTAGCAGCCTGCGTTCAGGCAGCAGCCGATGGCCGTGCTGAAACCCGATCGTACCAAGCTTGCAGATTCACTTGTTCTGGTTTGATACGTTGGCGAATCACGCGGTTAAAGTCGACGGTACACAGCGCGGTGATGTCAGCGGCAGTGAACTGCTCGCCCATGATGAACTGCTTGTCTGCTAGGTGCTGATCAAGAAAATCAAAAAAACGCGCAGCCTGCATTTTGCATTCTTCGCCCCATTCCGGGAACGGCGTCATTCTGTCCTTGAAGTATCCGGTAGTGTGCTGAAAACCCATGCCGGTTGGACCCATAAAATAAAAATCAATCCACCGCAGCCACTGGTCGATCTGCGCTTTTTCCAGCGGCGTTCGTCCTAGCATAGGTGGGCTGTCCGGAAACGCCTCTTCAAAATACCGACAAATGGCCATGGTTTCTGACACGCAGTCGCCGCTGTCCAGTTCGAGCATTGGCACTTTTTTCATCGGGTTCTTGGCCACATATTCCGGTGTCAGGTTGTCGCCTTTCTGTAGATCCATCTGGACCATTTCAACCTGATCTAGCAAGCCTTTTTCGGCCAGAAAAATCCTGACCCGACGTGGATTGGGTGCGGTTTTGGTTTCAAATAATTTCATGCTGAAGGGCTCCGGAATAAGTTGGCGCACATATCAATGGGCAAGCTCACACTGCCCAGACGCATTGCGCGAAGTGAAGCGCAGTGTCGCATAGGCCGCGCTGAGCTGGCTA
>DITX01000116.1 GCA_002422225.1 Gammaproteobacteria bacterium UBA6173 | reverse complement strand
TTGACTTTACCCAGCCAGAGTTTACCGGAGATGGCCTGTTTGCAATCACCGGCCCTACTGGCGCAGGCAAAACCACCTTACTGGATGTGATTTGTCTGGCGCTATATGGCCGCACACCCCGTCTTGAACGTGTGAATAAATCAAGCAACGATGTGATGACCCGACAGACCGGCGAGTGTTTTGCTGAAGTCACTTTTTCTACGCTGGCCGGAAAATTCCGATGTCATTGGTCGCAACACAAAGCGCGCAAAAGAGCGGACGGCGACCTGCAAACGCCTAAACATGAAATCAGCGATGCGAACTCCGGTCAGATTATCGACAATCAGATTCGCACGGTGGCACAACGCATTGAACAAACCACCGGCATGGATTTTGAGCGCTTTACGCAATCTATGATGTTGGCGCAAGGTGGCTTTGCAGCGTTTTTAAAAGCCAGCGCCGACGAACGTGCCCCCATACTGGAACAGATCACCGGCACCAGCATCTACTCTGACATTTCCATCAAAGTACATGAACGACATGCGCGCGAACGCAATGTGCTGCAAAGCCTTCAGACCGAACTCAGCGGTTTACAACTACTGACGCCGGAACAGGAAGTTGCTCTGCAGACAGAAGAAACCGCCAAGTCTGCCGAGCTGATTGAGCAGACTGCCACAGTCAATACCCTGCGCCAACAACGCGATTGGAAACAACAATGCCTGCAGCTGGAACAAAAGCTCACCGTTTTGAACAATCAATTTGAACACTGGCAGCAACAGCATCAGGCGTTTGCAACGCAGCGGGAAATACTCGACAAAGCCAAGCTCACTATCACATTGTCTGGTCAATACAGCGCGCTGAATACCTTGCGCCAAAACCAGAACGACGACCAACAGCGCCTGAACAACACCGTCAAAGTTGAGCCCGAGTTGCAGCAAACCCTTGCCGTACAGCAAAAAAATCTTGATCAGGCAACCGCACTCCGGCAACAGGCAGATAACAACCTGAACAATATGCGGCCGGTGTTTAAACAGGTGCATGTGCTGGACAGCCAGATGCGGCAGCAACACGTCCAGCTTAATCAAGCCAACACTGCACTTGAAACATTGCTTGCCGGGCAGGAGCAAGCACAACAGCAACACAAACAAATGCAGACAACACTTGAGCAGCAAAAGCAGTTGTTGGCTGGATTTCTGCTGGCAGACGAGCACAGTTATGAACCCTTGTTATTACGACTGACTGCCGACCGCGAAAACATTCAACAACAGGTAATGGAGAAGCTCGCTGATATACACACACTTACACAAGGCAAAACCTTGTCTCACTGGCGTCAGCACAGCGAGCAGCTAACGCATGCACTCTCGCGCTGTGATGTGTTGGCGCAAGCGTTGGACGAGCACAACGGACTTCAAAAGAAAATACAAACCCGCGAACAGCAAATCCGGGATATTGATGTTGAATTGGCAACACTGCACAACCAACAGCAGCAATCAAACGAACTGGTGATTGCACGTGTCTCCGCGTTTGAGGCGCTGCAACAGCAGAGGACACTGTTGCACACAATCAAGAAACTTGAGTCTCTTCGCGCTGAGCTCAGCGATGACCAGCCCTGCCCGCTGTGTGGCGCTACTGACCACCCTTACGCCAGCCACGCGCCGGACGCTGATGTGGCCGCGCTCAACATTAAAATTGCGGCTGCTGAGAAACTGCTGGAACAAAGCCGTGAGCAGCTGCAGATATTTGCAAACAGAATTCTGCAACAACAGGAAAGATCCGCGCATTTGCAGAACCAATGTCAGGAAGAAAAAAACGCCTATGCAGCGCTTGAACAAAAAATCATTTCACTGCGTCTTGAGATGAAACTCTCCGACAACATCACGCACGATCAACATCGTGCTGCACTCAAACGTGAACTGGCGGGCATCAGTCAAACGCTGGATGTGATTGAATACGAACAGGATCAACTCAAGTTACTCGAGCAGTCTGCCGAACAGGCACAAACTACACTGAGCGAGGTCAGAGTGCTGATCACAGCGTTGACACATGCACAGGAGTTGCTGGCGAGCAAGCAGCAACAACTGCAGAAATTATCAGAACAAACCCATACTGCCCGTGCCGATTTATCTGCGCAACAACAGCAACTGGACAAACTCTCGACCGAACGCAAACAACTGTTAGGTGATCAAAGTCCGGATACGCTGGAATCTGAGCTGCTTGAGTCACTGGTCTCGGCTGACGCTGTATTACAAACTGCTTTGCAGCAAAAACAATTGGCTGAAAAACAGCTGCACAACAATCACCAACAACGCCATGCGCTGACTCAGCAACTCTCTGAACGCCAGCAAAAGATACTGACAGCAGAAACCGCGTTTAATAGCCTGTTAACACAAAAAGGCTTCAATCAGGAAGCGGACTATCTTGCGGCCTGCCTGCCCGAGACTGAGCGGCTGCACCTGCAACAACAAGCCGATCAACTGAATCAGCATGGCACAGCACTGAATGCCTTGATCAAGCAATCCACGGAAGAATTGAATGCACTGCTGCAGCAAGACCTGAGCGCTGAGTCACTGGAAACACTGCAACAAACCCTGCTCTACCATGAAAAGCAGCTAAACCAATTACAGGAAACCTTGGGCGGGTTGCGCCGTGATTTGCACAACAACGCGCAGGCGCGTGAAAAACAAACACATCAGGCTGAAAAAATTGATGCGCAGAAACGCGAACTGGAACGCTGGTCTGCGCTGCATGAGCTGATCGGCTCTGCCGACGGCAAAAAATTCCGCAACTTTGCACAAGGACTGACCTTTGAACTGATGATCAGTCACGCCAATCAGCAGCTTCAGAAAATGTCCGACCGATATGTGTTGTTGCGTGACAAAGACCAGCCACTTGATCTGAACGTTGTTGACTTTTATCAGGCGGGCGAGATCCGCTCCACCAAAAACCTGTCCGGTGGCGAAAGTTTTATTGTCAGCCTGGCGTTAGCGCTGGGTCTGTCGCGTATGGCCAGCCGTAATGTGCGGGTTGACTCGCTGTTTCTGGACGAAGGATTTGGCACACTGGATGAAGATGCCCTGGATACCGCACTGGAAACACTCAGTAGCCTTCAACAGGAAGGCAAACTGATCGGCGTAATATCCCACGTGCCCGCCTTAAAAGAGCGTATCAGCACACAAATCAAAGTGGCACCCGGCCCCGGTGGACGCAGCACGCTCAGCGGGCCGGGGTGTCAGACATTGTCCTGATTCATTAAAACAATCCTTCACTGAAACAACGGATACATAGACCCCAACAACAGTACACCCATCACCAGATTAAACACGCGTGCTTTCAGCGGATCCAGCAAAAATGCCCGCAAACTGGCACCAAACAGGTTCCACATACTGATCACCGGCATACCCAGCACGGCAAAAAGAAAACCTATCATCAAGGTATTAGCCCACATGGTTTGAGGTTGTGTGTAGGTCGCAATGGCCGTCAGCATCATCATCCAGGCTTTTGGGTTAACCCATTGAAACATGGCCGCTTGCCAAAAACTCAAGGGTTTTGTCACTACAGGCGTATGATCTTTGTCTGACTGCACAACAACGGGTGTGGGCGCAAACGCTGGTTTGATCAGCATCCAGGTCAGGTATAACAATGCGCCGCCACACAAAATTTTCAACACCATCTCCAGTATTGGAAACCGGGTTAACAGCTGCCCCAGTCCCAGCGCAATGGAAAGCAGCAGAATCTGGCAGCCTATGGTAATACCTAGAATATGAGGGATAGAGCGGCGGAAACCGAAATTGGCGCCCGATGCCAGCAACATCATGTTGTTGGGCCCCGGCGTCCCAGTCATCACCACCACAAATCCCATCAAGGCTATCAATTGCTCTATCGGCATTTTGCTTGCGTGTCCTATTCATCAGTGTTGTTTCAGGATGTGTGCATTCTGAATAGACAGCGTTAAACAATACAGATATAAAATATGAAATTTGAACCGGTACAGTTATGAAAGCAATACGTCTGTACTGCCTAATTGAGCAGCGTCTGTACCGTCAAAATAACCCGCACTTGCATTAGCCTGAAAAAAGAAAGATACGGAGCGTGCATCATGCTTTACCAGCAACTGGCCGATCGTCTGCAGAGTCTGATTGGCGAAAACATCTACGAAGTTGGCACTCGGCTGCCCGGTGTGCGTCAACTCAGTCTGCAGCACGACGTCAGTGTCTCCACTGCTGTGAATGCCTGCCGTGAATTGGAACAGCGCGGTTTGCTTGAGGCGCGTCCGCGCGCAGGGTATTTTGTTCGCCTGCCTCCTGCCCAAAGAGCTGCACCCCGGCCTGGCAAAACCAGCACCAAACCCCGCGCTGTGACCGGCCAAGAACGCGTGCTGCGTCTGCTGCAGGCCGTGAATGATCCGGATATCGTTAATCTGGGCGCCGCCGTGCCCGATGCGGATTTTCTGCCTGTTGCGGTCATGGAGCGCGCATTTCACCATGTGCTGCGCACACAGCGCAGACGTTGTATGGGTTATGAGTTTCCTCCCGGTGCACCGGAGTTGCGTGCACAAATTGCACGTCGACTCGCCGGTCATCAGTGTCAAGTCACGCAGAATGAGGTTCTGATCACCAACAGTTGCCAGGAAGCCATGCACATCGCTTTGCAACTGCTGACCAAGCGCGGCGATACCGTGGCTGTGGAGTCGCCTACCTACTATGGATTGCTGCAGGTGATTGAGTCACTGGGCCTGAAAGCACTGGAAATACCAACCGATCCGGTCACCGGTATTTCACTGGATGCCTTAGAGATGGCGCTGGAGCGCTGGCCGGTAGCGGCGTTGATTCTGGTGAGCAATTTTTCCAATCCATTAGGCGTTTGTATGGCAGATGATCGTAAACAAGCGCTGATGTATTGCCTTAACAAACACAAAGTGCCGCTGGTTGAAGATGATATCTATGGCGACCTGCCATTTAATGGACGCCGCCCCTCGCCCATCAAACGCTGGGATACAGATGGACTGGTCTATTATTGCTCTTCCTCTTCTAAAACCCTGTCAGCAGGTATGCGGGTTGGCTGGCTAGTGCCTGGCGCGCAGTTTGAAAAAGCCAGATATTTACAGTTCATAAATACATTGTCGGTGAACACGCCATCTCAGCTAGCCTTGGCGCACTTTTTACAACACGGCCACTTTGAGCGCAGTCTGCGCAATTCCGCCATGGAATATGCCAAAGCCGTGGCACGCATGACCGACAGAGTTGCACAACTGTTCCCACGCGAAACGCGTGTCAGCAGACCGGCTGGAGGATTTGTGTTGTGGCTGGAACTACCGGGGGCTCAAGACACCATGAGTTTGATGGAAGCCGCACTGGATTCCGGTGTTAGTTTTGCGCCTGGTGACATGTTTTCAGCCGCAGGCAAATACAATCATTGCCTGCGGCTGAACTGTGCGGTGCGCTGGGATGCGCGCCTTGAGCGGGCGCTGATCACCCTCGCCAAGCTGATTTGATATCAGGTTCCCAGTCGATAGCGCAGCTTGATCACCAGCTTGCTGTCCAGCGGTTCTTCCCAGACGTTGTCAAACTGATCTCCAAAGTTGAGCAGGGTACGACGCTGATTACCCGCGCGTGAGTAGACCACAAACAGGTCAGACAGCGGCGCAATTTCCCAACGGTAACGAATCTGGAAGTTCATGTTGGAGATTGAAAAACTGTCGGTTGGACCAGCAGGTTTTGCACCTTCCACCAAATCTCGACTCCGAGTTGGCGCATCCTTAGGCAGTATAAAGAAGCGGTCTTCTTCCGCTTTGATGCCTACCCACTGCAGCCCCACGGTGAGTTGCTGACGTGCAGAAATGAAGTACTCCATCTTGAAACTGGTTTCCCACTGATTGGTCTGAAAAGTTGTGAAGTCCTGACCACCTTGGTGCAATAACCAACCATCTCGATCCTGGTAAGTTAATCCTCCGCTCATACTGAAATTTGGCACGGGTCTCCACGTTATGCTTGCGTCATATTTTTCGCTGTAACCTCCAGCAAACTCTGTAGAACGTCCAGCGCCATAGTTGTAACTGACTGCGGCGGCAGCATTGGTTGAATAACTGGCACTGAAATTGGTGCGTTCGCGCGTTGCAAAAGAGCCATTACCAAAACTATTCAGATCATCATAACGTTTAGGGAAGTGCTGGAAGTTTAAGTTCACGCGCGCCAAATTATTCAAGGTGACCGTCGTGCTGATAACGGGAATTGCATTATTGGTGCGATCACCGTCCATGTTCTCCTCATAACGCAGGAACGGGTTCACCCGGATGTCACGCACGCGAGTCAGACCGGTTTTTACCCATTCAAAGCGGTACCAAGCCTCTATGGCATTATTACGTTCCTGAAAACCAAAATCGTTGATATCGACAGTGTCATCCAGGTAGGTCAGGTTCAATGTGTGCTTGAAGCCTACGCGAGGGGTATAAATGATGTCCGTAAATGCGCCGTATCCTTGGCCTTTCTGATCAGAATCCGAGGTAACCACCTGGCCATCAAATCTCCAGATGCCACCATGCGTCAGGTATTTGAAATCGATTGCGTGTACGGCTGCATCCGAATCATCGTGCGCCACCAGCGTGCCAATATAACCAAGACCACGATAGGCAGCACCGCCGCCCTGATCTTCATAAAGCACTCGGAATGCTGTGAAATCGCGCCCGGTTTGCTCATAACGATTACCATCATTGCCACGGAATCGCGTATCGTCTTCGCTGGCAGCCAGTACACCATAACGGAAGCTGCCGACCTGACCGGTGGCTTTGACTGCGCCCAGCAGATCAGCAGTCTGCAGGCGCTCGCGCTGCGAAAGGCTTACTCCCGCCGGCAATGTAGGCGCACGCGGACGCCCGCCGATGCGTCGGGTATTCAAAATGGTAAAACGCTTACCCGTGCTGCCATTGGAGCGCGCGGAGGTATTAAATATTTCCTGACCTTCCTGAAAAAACAATCGCTTTTCAGGAAAAAAGGTTTCACTGGCCGTCAGGTTGACATCAACATCATCAGCCTCCGCGGAACCAAAATCCGGATTCAAAGTAGCTGTCATCTGAAAGTTGGAGGACGGGCGCCAGAACACATCGACCCCGGTGCGGTGCGTCCAATCATTGTCAATTTCATCATAGGTCGATGCAACCGACGGAAACAGACTCCATTGCTGACGCGGGTTGACGCCCTCCAGCTGCAACAACGGGAAATTACTCAGAAAAATAGCATCTGATTTGGCAATGGCAGGCCAGGCATAATTTTGATCCAGGTGCGCCACGATACGCTCTGCGTAAATACCAATTTCGCGGGTACCTTCGCGGAACGGCATGGCAAGTTGTCCCCAAGGAATGTAGTACTCCGCAGACCAGCCTGTTGCTGTCTCAGACGTAGCGCCATACCAGGCACCGTCCCACTGCCGGCTGTACTGACGCTCTGGCAGAATAGTGCCATCCACCTGGTTATCGCCCAGCGCCAGACTGACCCAGTATCCAAACTGGCCTTCGCCTGACGTATCCAGCGTGATCGACAGGCGATCACGGGTGAGTTCACTGTTATCACGGGCGCTGATGCGACGAACTAGGGTTTCAGGCGGCTGATCCATCTCGGCACTCATGTAGAGGCCACGTGTATTGTAGAAAACACGCAACCGAGTATCGAAAGGTGCAGGCGCCAGGGTTTCTGGCTCAACAACGCCCATACCACTGAATGTTGGGACACGTGACCAGACGGCATCGTCCACTTGTCCGTCGATATCAATGGCCACATCATCGGGCATTTTGGTCAGTTGCAACTTCAGTTCGCGACCTACGCGACCCTGATAGCTGCCATCATTCAGGTTAATTCCGGCGGACAGTGGCTGAGCCAGTGCCCCCTGTGTCATGTACACGGAAATCATTCCGGCAAGAGAAAGGCGATACAAGGAGTTCAAAACAGCATTCCCGTCGGTGATATTGGTTAGCAGGCATTTTTTTTATTGGAACAGGAATCTGCCATCCAACGCCGCATTTGTCCATGCCTTTTACCTACTCAAACTCTGCCTTTTGTCGCCAAAAACTTGTTTGTTACAAACTGTTGCTGAACAGTCCGACTCAGTCATCTTTTGACACTTGGAAGGAAGAAGGCGATCGCATACAGATGATCAATAGCGAATACCGTTCATCCATCACCATTGAACCCGCTAACGGTCAGATCCCTTCCGGACCACCCATGTTGCCAGTGATGTACAACAACAATTACCAAATTGTGCAGAACGATGATTACGTCATGATCATGGCAGAGATGAATCATGATGGCTCACCATGCAACTGTCTAAAACCCGATGGCTCGCGCACACTCAAAAAGGCTGGCCTTTTTGTCGATGGCAGCCAGGTTTGCCGTCATATTCGCCGGTCGATTCCTGGCCTATACACACTCTGCCCTGATGGCCTCCTGGCTAGTTTCACCCGCTGGAGGCTGAGCCATGTCACTGATTGAAACTCTGACGGACATCGGTTTTCGCAGCGGTATATTTACATTTATGAATACCCAGTGGGGCTGGCCCGTTGTGGAGTCGCTGCATTTTATCGGGCTCACCCTGTTGCTGGGCACTGTTGGTTTGTTTGATTTGCGTCTATTGGGCTTTGGTAGGGGCATTGCAATCAAGTCTATGCATACATTGGTATGGTTCGGCGTGGCAGGTTTTGGGCTCAACATCATTACGGGATTGATGTTTGTTGTCAGCGACCCCGGTCAATATGT
>DITX01000156.1 GCA_002422225.1 Gammaproteobacteria bacterium UBA6173 | reverse complement strand
GGGTGGATTTTAAGTAAGTTACCGGCTCAACTTTTTAAAAGGCGCGTGAGAATTCCAATAATGACTCGCATTACCCTATCCGCTGCGGTCCGGCGAGCACTTTTGCTCGGCCCGCTGTTATCGATTGCCCTGTTGTCGGAGTCCAGCAGGTTACAAGCACAGGAAGTGTCTGACGATAGTGCTACGGTTGTATATCCCGCCGCCTATTTTTCACAGTGGTCTCCTGTAACTGCACAGGATATGATGAATCGCATCCCAGGCATGAGTTCACCCACGGGTGGAAACTTTGCTACTGGTAGCGGTGACGGCAGAGGTCTTGGCGGTGGCGGTGGCAATCAGATTCTGATTGACGGTAAACGTGTGGCGGGCAAGAGCAACGAGGCAAATGCTCAACTGGCGCGTATTTCCGCTGACAAAGTACTGCGCATCGAGTTGATTCGTGGCACGTCAGCCGATCTCGATGTGCGTGGCGATCAGATTGTGAATATTGTGTTGTCTGAGGCTTTATCCAGTCGCTCGTACTCGTACGAAGCCAATACGGACCTGAACGATGATGGTCGCTTGCAGCCCGGCGGCAAAATGGCGGTTAATGGTCAGTATGGCCGAATGAGTTATCTATTGAGCGGAGAAATGGAGCCGCGCAACAATTACCAAACCAACTTCGAAAGCAGCGTATTGGGCGACTTTTCAGCCAACGACACCATTGCTGAAGAGCGTACGCGTGATCAGTACACGTATACAACTGCTGCTAACTTGGGTTACGAAATCAATCTGAACAGCAGCGTGCGGCTGAATCTGCTGTACGGTAATGCTGATAACGAAAACGAAGTGTTTCGCGATATCACAAATCTACGCGTGACGCCCAACGTTGTTGACCGTGAGCGTGAGGATAATCCCGTCCGAAGCAGCAATTGGGAAGTGGGTGGTGACTACGAGTTGCGTCTTGCCAACAATCACCTGTTCAAGGCGCTATTCATTCTGAATGAACGTGATGACAACAACACACGGCAGCGTTTTGACACTGATAATAGCGGCAACTGGAGCAAGGATCTGTTCCTTAATTCGCACTCCATTACTTCCGAAGAGATTGTGCGCTCCTCGTATTCGATGCCTTTGTCTGCTGGTCAGGGTATCGAATTTGGTGCAGAGCGTGCGGTGACAACACTGGATTCAGCCTTACGACTTGGGCTGCGCAGCAGCACGGGTGTTGTGTCCAATAATCACGGTGGCTTGACCCCGCAGCTTGTGAGCAATGGTACATCAACGGTTGAAGAAGTGCGTTATGAGCCCTTTGTGGTCCACAACTGGCAGTTTAACCCACGTTTGTCACTGGAAAGCTCAATGCTTTATGAGTTGTCTGAAATTACTCAGACCGGTGATGTCTACAACAAACGCGATTTCAGCTTCTTGAAGCCCAAGCTTGACCTGCGCTTTGAGCTGCGTCCAGGATTACAGTTGCGCGGCACAGTGTATAAAACTGTTCGTCAATTGAGCTTCTCTGATTTTGTGGCGTCCAGTGATGAACGTGACAACGATGCTGAAACCATGGCGGGCAATACTAATCTGGTGCAGGAACAAGTGCTGTATGCCGACTTCAGCACTGAATATCGGTTGCCGCAAGATATGGGTGTTGTGGATGCAAGCTTGTCATGGATGAAACACATCGACGTTATCGAGCGCATTGATGTCACCCGGCCGGGCGGTAGCCCACAATCAGCAAACGGTAACATTGGTGATGGCACCATGCTGGCGTTCCGTGGCAACGCAAGTGTGCGTCTGACACAGTTCAACATGCCCAACCTGATGTTGATCAGCAGTCTGGAAATTAAAGACTCTGAAATCACGGACCCGTTCTTGGGTATTAATCGTCGATTCCAGAATCATGAGCGTGGTCGCTTTCAGCTTGGTTTCAGACACGATATTCCATCTCAGCGTATCACCTATGGTGCAAACTGGAATAACCGGTTTGATGGCAACATGAAGCGTTACGACATCAACAATATTGAACGCACATCGGGCGAACCAAACGTCAGTTTGTATGCTGAATATGTGACGTCAAACAGCGTTCGTATTCGTTTTGACGCACGCAGTGCCACCAATAATAATCAATGCCGTGAGCGCACACGCTATGCCAATACCATAGCCAATAGTGCAATTACAGAAATTGAAAGCTTCTGCTCAATTTCGCATCGTGTCATGTCAATCAAGATTAATGGCACGTTCTAAACGGTACTGGTTTAGAAAAAAGGCCCCGACATGATCGGGGCCCTTTTTGACTTACTTTTTGTAAATTCATTAGCACCATTCATGCATGCCGCAGCGCCTCTACCGGATCCATGTTGGCAGCGCGGATAGATGGATAAATTCCGAACACAACACCAATCAGTGCAGATATGGAAAACGCCAGTAACGGCGCAGTCACTGTCACAATGGTGGTCATGCCCCAGAAAATGGAAATGATGACGGGGATGAGTATGCCGATCACCACGCCGATCAAGCCGCCGACCCCAGACAAAATCACCGCTTCAATCAAAAATTGCTGAACAATGTCTTTTTTGCGTGCACCTAATGCGCGGCGGATACCAATCTCGCGGGTGCGTTCAGTGACACTGGCCAGCATGATATTCATGATGCCAATGCCGCCAACCAACAGGGAAATGCCGGCAATAGCACCTGCCACTATCTGATCACGCAATGCACTTTCTTCAGCCTGGCGAATCAAAGCCAAAGGCACTTCTACCGCGTAGTCCACCCGGCGATGTCGTCGTTCCAGAATTTGCTCGATAATTTGACCGACCGCTTCAACCTGCTCCTGATCCTGAACCTGAATAATGGCTTCGTGCAATTCAACCGTTTCCATTTCTACACCACTGGATGCTTGTCGCACCAGGGTTTCACCAAACCGATAACGTGCAGCGGATAGTGGGATAAAAATCCGTGTAGGTGCCGCGTTGGAGCTGCCAGCCTGGCTGCGCCCAAGATTGGAGTAGGCCTCAGGTTCCATTACACCAATGATGTTGTAGTAGTTGCCATCAATGCGGATACTTTCACCCAAGGGGTCGATCGTTGGAAATAGCGCACGTGCGACTTCGTCACTGATCACCGCCACATTGCGCTGCGCCAACAGTTCTTCCTCAGAAAAAAATCGCCCGGCACGCAGATTGTAATTGCGCGAGATCGGGAAATCGATAGTGGTGCCTACCACGTCAGTGCTGATATCGCGGCCAAGGTGCCTGACATCTTTTTTGATGATGCGTGAGGGGATCACATTGCTGATGCCTGGAATAGTCTGCTGAATGGTCAGAATATCCTCGTAGGTCAAGCCGTAAGAAATAGACTGCGGNNTTGTTACTGCCAAGCGCCCGAAACTGCTGTTGGGCTTCAAAGCTGGCGCCTTCGCTGACTGCCAGCATGGAAATCACCGCGGCGACGCCGATCACAATGCCCAGTACAGTGAGCAGCGAGCGTAATCCATGCGCATGGATGCTCTTGATGCCTACCTCAGCCGTCTTTTTAAAACGCGTCCAGTAAACAGGCTGCAAATGTAGTTTGATGCGTTGAATAACCGCCAGTACGGCGGGGTGTTTAATGACTTCGTTCATCAGATTCCACCCTGCCGTCGCGCAGCCTGATTTGCCGTTGAGAGCGTTCGGCCAGTTCATCGGAGTGCGTCACCATGATCAGGGTTTTACCTTGTTGATGCAGATCGTCAAACAGATTCAGAATTTCCGCGCCGGACTTTGAATCAAGGTTGCCGGTCGGTTCATCGGCCAGAATGATCAGTGGATCATTGGACAGAGCCCGGGCAATCGCAACACGTTGTTGCTGGCCACCGGAGAGCTCAAATGGCCGGTGTTCTAGGCGATCGCCCAGACCAACACGGGCCGCCAGTTCGGTGGCGATGTGACGGCTTTCTTCTGCTGGATGTCCCTGATAGAACAACGGCAGTTCGATGTTCTCCAGCACGGTGAGTTGTGGAATCAGATTGTAGGATTGAAAAATAAACCCCAGCCGCGCGCCCCGGATGGCCGAGAGTTCGTTGTCGTTCATTTGTGAAGTGTCTTTGTCGCCCAGAAAATACCGGCCTGAGGTGGGCTGATCCAGACAACCCAGAATATTCATCAAGGTTGATTTTCCGCAGCCTGATGGCCCCATGATGCTGATGTAGTCGCCATGATAAAAATCAAGACTGATGCCATGCAGCACCTGCACCGCCAGTTCACCCATGTGATAGGTTTTGGTGATGTCCTGCACGCGTGCAACGGCTTGTCGCGTAACGACGGCTTGCACAAGGCGATCGTTTCCTATGCTGAGAGTCTGAATGCTCATCAGGTCGCGGCCTGACGGGTGCTTTGACTCGATTGCCGGGGTGGTAGCAGCATGACGTCTTCACCCGCGCGCAGACCGTCGATGATCTCGATAAATTGTTCTGAGTAAGTACCCGTTTGGACAACGCGCGCTTCACGGCGACCCGCACGACTGACGTATACCACTTGTTGGTCTTCCAGGTAAGTGACCGCCTGTATGGGTACATACACCGCGTTTTCCAGCGAGGCGACCAGAATCTCGACCTCGGCGGTCATGCCTGGGCGCAACCAATCGTGTTCGCCATCAATGCGCACAATCGTTGGGTACACTTTCAGATCAGGATTCATAAACGCATTACCGGAATCTGCCACCACCGCCACTTTGATGACTTGTCCGGTCAAGCGCATGTCCGGGAAGGCGTCGATGCGGACGGACACGGTCTGGCCTTCGGCAACACGTTGCACTGAGGACTCGTGAATGTTAACCCGTACCGCCATTTCAGTCAGATCAGGTATGGTCAGAATGGCCTGACGTTCGCGCACGGTTGCGCCCTCCTGAATGGGTTCTTGATTGCCACCGCGGAAAGGCTGGCCGGTATCAGCTGAGCCGTAAACTACCAGGCCGGGACGCTGGGCGCGAATCACCGTCATGGCCAGTTGTTCATTCAGATCTGCCAAGCGTTGTGCTTCCAGTTCTAGGCGCTGAACCGCTGACTTGTATCGCGCCTCAGCCTGCGCCAACTCAGCAGCAGCTTCTGCCTGCGTGCGCTGGTAGCTCATGATGGCGTCTTCGTAGTTGGCTAGTTGCTGGTCTGCATCTTTGATAAAGGTGTACTGGGTATACAGATTCAGATCGGTGATTGCCTGCTCAAGGCGCGATTCGGCTTGCAGCAGTCGGGAGTGTTCCGCTTCCAGTTCGTTAGGGGTAATAAAGTCGCGGGCCGCCAGGCGCTCCTGACCGGCGTAACGTGCCTGCGCCTGCAAGCTGTTTTCTTCAGCTACCCGCACCGCTTCCTGCAAGGTGCGCAGTTGTTGTTTCGCCATGCCGTCTTCTAGGCGGTTTTCACTGGCGTAAATGCGAAAATCAATGGCCTGGCGCAGTGCCAGATACTCGTTGTCCATCAGCATTTCTGTGGCTGGCGGCAGTGAAATCGCTTCGGTACCGGCGAGCCCTATCACGTCAGGTTCAGTGTCCGATGGACCGTCACTGCGGTCTGCAACACGAATCAGTGTGCTTGCGTCGCCGTCACTGCTTGCACCACCTGCGCCAGCGTTGGCACTTGGCATAGCACCTGCTCCGCGTGGCGGGCGACCGCCGCCTGAAGAACGCATTCGCTCCAGAAATTCTGCCGGAATCTCGCCATTGTTTTGCGCCATCATTTGTTCGATACGTTCGCGCATGGGGGCAGGTAAAGCACTTAAATCTGAAGGGTCAAAACTGGCTGGATCAAAACCGCCACGCGCGCCACCGGTGCGACCCTGTTGGCGGGTGTTTTCGCGATTTTGCTGTATCTGATCAACTCGGCTGTCACGAGTGGGCGTACTGCCGGTGGCAGCAGCCTGCGCGGCTTGAGTGCGCGCCAAACGCTCCTCAATACCCAGACGATTTACCAGATCCAATACCACATTGGCGCCCAGAAACTTTTCCAGATCGAGTCGGGCAAAGCGCATGCGTTGCGACGCGGCATTCAGATTGGCAACGTTCTGATTGATGCGAATTTCCAGCTGAGCCTTACGTTCAATAAAGGTGGCATCTGCAGTTTCATAAGCAATCTGTTGATTGAGTTTTTGTTCATTCAGTTGTGATGAGTCCAGTTCAACCAGAATTTTGCCGGTGGTTACATCTTCAGCGGTGACACGATATCCTTCTTCAACAATGGACAGAATTTTTACGCCACTGCCGCCGCGGATGGCCGAACGAATCTGCTGCGATTGCAGTGCTTCGATATTGCCACCTTCACGTACCACAATATCCAGTTTGCCTTCGCGCGCAGTAAAGGTTGGTCCGCTGAAACTGTTGTCAGCGCCGCCGCCCAGCAGGTTAAACAGTACAAACAAGCCAACAACTGCCGCGCTTGCAACACCTGCCTGCATGGGGCGCGACGCCTGTTTGAACCGCTCTATGCCGGTCTGGATTGTGCCGGGTATCTTCATGCGTGTTTGCCTGTTTTATAGTGGTGTCGGGTNNTCTTGCCAACGACCGTTATCGCTGACACTTAACAGTCCTACATCGCGCCACAGCGCGAGTTTTGCAACGTTATGGTCAATAATCGCCGATGTTAACTGTGTGCGCGAGTTGATCAAGTCATTCTGCGCATCCACAGTGTCCTGAATGTTGCCAGTGCCGAGCTCTGCGCGCAGTTCAGCTTCTTCTACACGACGTTCGTTGATGCGTACGCTAGTCATACTGATCTCATAATTGCGTTCGGCTTGCTCCAACGCGCGCCAGGCATCCAGAACACCCAGTTTGGCGTTGTCGACAGCAGACTCATAGGCACGTACCGCGACTTCGTAGTCGATAAGCGCACGGCGATAGGCCGTTCGTTCACTCATCTGATCCACGGGTATATCGAGTTCCAATCCGGCGCTGTAGTCAGTCAAGCGGAAGTCCAGATCGCTCAGCGTGGCGCTG
>DITX01000062.1:17410-20678 GCA_002422225.1 Gammaproteobacteria bacterium UBA6173 | reverse complement strand
CAGTGCCCTTGCTGCCCACCGACCACGGATGGTTGCAGGTTCGTATTAGCGATGCGCAGTCATTGTTTAACCTGAACAATCTGGGTATTAAAACAGCCTACAGTGATGATAGCGGGGCACCTTTAACCGTGCGGTTTTCACCGGCACAAAAACAGTTTGTGCGTCTGCTGCAAAGTTTTGAAGATTATCCAATCAGTGAAATGGATGCGGTGCTGATGACCGAAGCCTTGATAGACTGGATTGACGAAGACGATCAAACCACCGGACAGGGTGGTGCTGAGTCACTGTACTACAGCAGTGCAGGGCANNCGATGTCACCGGACAGTTCCATTCAGGCCGCCAATCAGGCTTTGTTTGATATCAGTGAACTGTATCTGATCAGACACTTTACGCCGGGCATTGTTGAGCGACTGCGCCCCTGGGTGGTTGTGCTGCCTGAGCCTACTGCGCTCAATATCAATACCGCCCCGCCAAAATTATTGGCCACCATGAATCAGCCGCAGATTCTTCAGCCTTTGGCGGTGAACGACGTGCAGACTCTTTTACAGTTCAGACAAGCGGGGGTGTTTGCCAACATCAACGACTTTTTTAATTCACCAGACCTGCAGGCGCTACTTCCAGCGGTAGAAACCAGCAGTGGAAGCACAGACGCGGCCTTGTATTCAGTGAATAGCGATTGGTTCCAGTTACACAGTGCTGTGTCAGTCAATGACCGCCGGTCGCGCTGGGTTTCATTGTTGGCCAGATCAGAACAACAGACCAGGGTGTGGGAAAGACACCGGGCTTATTGAACAGTCCACATGGGGTTTTAAATTGAAAACAACACAACTTTGGGTACAGCTGGTTTCACTGGACGATGCATCGGCCGCTGCGCCTGATAACGCACCTGTGCAGGCGCGATGGTGCCTGATGCAACATCAGCTGCAGACCCAACAGCAGGGCAGTCTTGCGCAGCTTGCTGACTGGCTGCATGAGCGGAACTTGCCCGATGCAGGTGGTCTGCACACGGTGCTGTTGATGTCAGGGGATATGCTGGTGACACGTCAGCTGGCTTTTTTGGCAAAAGAGCGCAAACACCTGCAGCGAATGTTGCCGTTTATGCTGGAGCCAGAGTTGGCGGCGGATGTGTCGCAGGTGCATGTCGCTCATAGACAGCCTCGTGTGATAGGTGAATCTGGTCAAGTGAGTGTTGCCTATATCGACAAAAAAACATTACAGGCAGCGATACAGACACTGGAAGACATGGGTCTGGAGCTGGAGGAAATCTACGCCATTCCTGCTGCACTGCCCGCATCTCAAAACCAGTGGAGCTTGTTGGTCGATGGTGATGTCTGTCATGTGCATGCCGGCAGGATGTTGTGTGCCAGCGTTGAACATGCGCTGGTATTACCACTGCTAGAGGCTGTTTTGGCTGAGCAAGGTAAAACGCACACACCTCAAGGTATACAAGTGCTTGTCAGTAACGCAGAGCAGACATCACCTGCACTGCAGTCGCTGTATCAATCGCTGCTTGACCATCCCGGCATTTTGCAGGGCGGCATGCGCGTGATGCAGCAAAGTAGCCAGCAAGTCTGGTCTGATTTGATATTGCAAGGCGATGATCTGGTGAATGTAAGGCAGGGTGAGTTTGCAGCACCGTTACGCATTGCCAAGTACTGGAAACCGATGCGCACACCGGTGATTGCTGCCATGTTGGCCGTATGTGCCGTGGTCGGCAGTGTATTTGTTGAGACCACGATCAACCAGCGTCGCTTTCAAGCACTGGAAAATCAGGTGCAGCAACGTTATCGTGAAGTGATGCCGGACGGCGTGCTGGTTGATGCTGTGCAGCAACTGACCACCCAGTTGACACGATTCAGAGCCGCCGAATCAACGCCGGGTCCCGTTACCCTGTTAAATGCTATGCTGGATGCGTTTGAGAGTACCGGGAATTTGAATCTGCATCGATTAAGCTACAGTAGCAGTGGGCAGAACAGTGCTGAAATACAGATGAGCATCAGTGCGCCTAGCACTGCTGAGATTCTTGAACTGAGTGAAAAGCTGGGCGTTGGTGGCTGGACAGCACAAGCGCAGAACATCACGCGCGCAGGTGATCTGCAACAGGCAAATCTGATTGTGAGAGGTAATGGATTTTGACAGCCGTCGTAACTGGCTTAGTAACAACATTCAAGCGCTACCTGGCACGTTGCACACGACGTGAGCAAATGTATTTGCTGACTGCTGGCGTGCTGTTAACGCTGACTGCGGGATGGTTGCTGGTTTGGCAGCCGGTGTTTAACGCGCGCGCGGCGTCTGAATCCAGACTTCAATATGCGGAGCAGAACCTGGCTCAGGTCAACACGCTGGCTGCCGAACTGGCGGCGATACGCAATGACATGTCGGAGGCGTCCACGCAGGCAACCTCCGTTCAGCCATTGCCACAGGTGTTGAATACACTGGCCGCCCAGATTGGGTTGCCGGTTTCTTCCCTCGAACCTGCGGCCGACAATCAGAGTGCGGGTGTCAGGTTTGATGCGGTGTCTATGCCCCTGTTGCTGGCGTGGCTGGCTGAGCTGGAGTCCACACCCGGTATACGTATTGAGCAACTGACTCTGTCACCAGCAAGTGGCACCCAAGTGGCGGGCGATGCAGGCCCGGTCAATGCCAGTCTTCGGGTGCGAGGTGTGACACGGTGATCAAAAAGGCCGCGTCCAGCTGGCGTCGTTGGCTGTTGTTTTTTGTGTTGGTGTGTCTGATCAGCCTGATCTGGTCGGTGCCAGCCAGTATGTTGCCGCGGTTGCTGGCGTGGTCTGGCGTAAATAATTCCAATGCAGGCGCTATGGTAGAGATCTCCCAGACCCGGGGTAGCTTGTGGGTTGGCCAAGCCGGGTTAGTACACATTCGCAACAATCAGCAGTCGCTGGTGCTTGAAAACGTTCATTGGCAGTTGCGCTGGCGCTCACTACTTGCTGCTCAAATTTGCCTGCAAATTTCCTCTGAGGGAGCGGGTCGCACGTTTGAAGGTCAGACCTGTATCAACACGTCCAGGCAAATCCGCCTCACTGATATGCTGTTTGAGATACCTGCTGCCGAGTTGATTTCCACACAGCTGGCGGGCGCTGCGCTGATGCGCTCACTCAATGACAGTGTGCAGGTGCAGGGCGAAATAACGGGTGTGATCGAAGACTTGTTGTGGCAGCCCGATCAACAACAACTTCAGGTGAATGCGCGCGGCTTGTGGTCTGGAGCCGCCATTGCTTTGCAGTTGCCCGATCCACAAACTGGTCGC
>DITX01000062.1:8016-17350 GCA_002422225.1 Gammaproteobacteria bacterium UBA6173 | reverse complement strand
TCACTTTGCAGGAATCCACACCGCAGATTCTACGGGATATTTTGATGATTATTGCGGAGCCGCAACAAACCGGTGTTTATCAGCTTGTCTGGCGCAACGATGGCGCGTAGCTTAGTAAAAGTGGATTGCCGGCTTAAAGTTGATGAAACGATTAGGCAGGTTTGTTGAAGATCACCTTATCAGGAGTACAAAAAATGCAACAGGACATCACTCATCAGCGACAAGCCCATCAAGTTTGGGATCGCACCACCCGAATATTCCATTGGCTGAATGTTATCTGCGTTTTTCTGCTGATTGTGATCGGCGTGATGATTCTGAACGCCAACACACTGGGTGTCAGCGCCGAAGGCAAAGTGACCTTAAAAATTTTGCATGCCTATGCCGGTTATGTATTTGCATTAAATCTATCCTGGCGTTTGATCTGGGGCTTTATTGGCGGTAGATACTCGCGTTGGAAAGCAATCCTGCCAGGCGGCAAAGGCTATGTAAAACAGTCAACTGAGTACCTGCAGGGGTTTCGCAAAGGTGATGCCCCCGCGTACAAGGGCCACAATCCGCTTGGGCGCATCATGATTGCAATCATGTTGTTTTTGCTTTCTGCTCAGACGGTTACCGGGCTGGTACTGGCGGGTACTGATCTATATTTTCCGCCTTTTGGTCATGAGTTTGCTGAATGGGCAGCCGGCGCAGGCGAGGATCACAGCATGCTGGTGGGTCTGGTGCCGGGTAACAAGGAAATGCTCGATCCTGAAGGTTATGCCGCCATGCGTGAGTTCCGCGCACCGTTTATCGAGATTCACGAAATAGCGTTTTATCTGCTATTAATCGCCATCTTTCTGCATATCGTGGCGGTGGTGGTGACCGAGGTGCGAGAGCGCAGCGGGCTGGTGTCTGCGATGTTCAGTGGCATCAAATATCTGGACAAAAAACCCGAAGATTGATGTCTTGACGTGTTCTTGCAGTGTTTTTTCGTTCAATCAAAAATGTTGAGGCAGCCTTAATATTGCATTAAGAATCACCGCGTAAAGTCAGCCACATGATCCGAACTTGAGGAGTAAACGATCATGCGGCCACAATCTGTTGCCCATCCCGACCCTGCAATGACGCCACACACTTCAACAAAAAGTGTCTGGCAAATAGCCCTGAACACACCTGCGTCAGCACAATCCGCTGTGTTGCACGATTTTATCCGGCACCGTTACGCCGACACCTACCAAGCGCAGGTCAGTCACTTTTTGCCTTTGTTACTGGCGTCTTCAACCGCGCAAGGTTTTCAGGGTGTGCTGGGTTTGCAACCCGGCATGACCGGACGGTTTTTTGTTGAGCAGTACCTTGATTCTCCAATCGAGCAACACATCAGCAACGCTACCCGGCAGCCTGTTGACCGACGCAGGATCATTGAAACTGGCAATCTTGCCAGCCTCAAAGGCGGCAGCCAGCGCTTGTTCATCGTATTAACTGAGTTGTTATTTCAGGCTGGGTTTGACTGGGTTTGCTTCACCGCGACACCTCAGGTTGCTGCATTGTTAAGCCGACTGGGGTTTGCACCCGAGGTGCTGGGCCGGGCAGATCCAGCGCGCCTGCCGGATCAGGGGCTAAGCTGGGGGAGTTATTACCAGCACCAACCCAATGTGTTGGCCGGTGATGTGCGCAAAGCACGCGCGACCTTGATGAGGAATGAGATCGCCATGCGCTTGCTACACGAGCATGCCGATGAACTGGCGTCCGCTGTCTCGATCTTGCGATCAGCAGCCACGCCCGCACAGGTACTGTGATCATGCAGAAAATCTGGAATCATCTGGTTTTGAATGCACAACACGCGCCGGATCAAGCTGCCATCATGGATGTCAGTGGCGAGTCAGAACGATACCTGAGCCGACATGAACTGGTGCAGGCGGTCAAGAAACTGGCAACGGAACTGTCTGCGCGTTCGTATGAAGCCGTCGCCCTTTACGCTGGCAATTCTGCTGACTGGATTGTGGTGGATCTTGCCTGTCAGTTGGCGGACATCGTGTTGTTGCCGCTGCCTGGATTTTTCTCTGCCGGGCAGATTCAGCATGCCTTAAAGACTGTGCCTGTTGATGTGATACTGACCGACAGACCTGACTATTTGCGGGGACTCTTTAATACGCTTGAAAGCGGCGATCATCTTAGTGTCAATCTGCAGGTAATGATAAGCACCGCGGGTATTGATCAGCCTGCCGCGGCCTATGAGTTTGCGGATATTGCTCCTTTGGACAAATCTGCCAAGCGTCGACAGCTGCTGCCGGCGCGTACCAGCAAAATCACTTTCACATCAGGCTCCACCGGCACACCCAAAGGTGTGTGTCTGAGCGCTGATCATCAGGAAAGCGTTGCTGAGTCACTTGATCAGGCAATTGCTGAACTGAGCATACAAAAACATCTGTGTGTATTGCCGCTGTCGACCTTGTTGGAAAACATCGCAGGTGTGTATGTACCGCTTTTACAAGGCGCGTGTATTGTGCTTGCCAGTGAACAGCAGCTGGGGTTCAACGGTGCGGCGGGTTTCTCAGTGCCCAGTTTTTTGAACATGCTCAGCACCTTACGGCCAAACAGCATGATTCTGATGCCGCAGCTGCTGCAGGCCTTGGTGATCAGCACGGCGTCAGGCTGGCAAGCGCCTGATTCACTGCGTTTTATTGCGGTGGGTGGAGGCAGTGTTAACCGACTGGTGCTGGATAGGGCTGTCGCGTCAGGGCTCCCGGTATATGAAGGGTATGGTCTTTCTGAGTGTGGTTCGGTGGTGGCCTTAAATACGCCGGCCGCACGTCGGAATGGCACGCTCGGTAAACCCTTGCCGCATGTCAGGACGCGTTTGGTCGACGGTGAATTGTATGTCGCAGACGCCGTGTTTTTGGGCTACGTCGGCGAGCCTGAAAGCTGGTCTGGCCATGTTCAGGAATCCTG
Organism: Gammaproteobacteria bacterium UBA6173; assembly: GCA_002422225.1. GTDB lineage: Bacteria > Pseudomonadota > Gammaproteobacteria > Pseudomonadales > Pseudohongiellaceae > Pseudohongiella. The sequence goes on along the minus strand of DITX01000062.1, from coordinate 14,422 downwards.
GGTCGCGACCGGTGACCTGTGTGCTGCAGATGCAGAGGCTTACTTGCATTTTCAGGGACGCCGTAAAAATCTGATTGTCAGCTCCTATGGGCGCAACATTTCACCGGAATGGGTCGAACGCGAAATCAGTTTTGATCCCAGAATTGCTCAGGTGGTTGTGTTTGGCGACAGCAGGCCTTTCTGTACAGCCTTGCTCGCAGCACACAACAAATCTGTTACCGATTACCAATTGCAGCAAATATTGGACGCAGCCAATAAACGCTTGCCAGAGTACGCGCGAGTGCAACGCTGGATACGTCTGGACAGCCCGCTAGCGCTGGGAACCGGCGCTGCCGGTGACTTGATGACCACCAATGGGCGACCCCGTCGAGCCCAGATCGAACATCATTTTCAAGCAGAGTTAGATGCCCTGTACGCGGGCAGTGAGGAAAAAAAATATGCAAGCTGAACCCGGTTTTTATCAAACATTACAGCGCGAGACAGAAGCAGATCGTCAAAATCTGGTGCAGGCTACTATGATTCAGCGCGCCGTGGCCCAGCAGGTAACGCTGGAGCAATACATTGCTTATCTGACTCAGGCCTACCACCACGTCAAATATACCGTACCGTTGATGATGGCGGTGGGTGCGCGTTTGCCTGACAGGCAGGAGTGGTTGCGTGAAGCGATCGCCGAATACATCGAAGACGAAATTGGCCATCAGGAGTGGATACTGAATGACATTGCGGCCTGCGGCGGCGACAAGGAAGCAGTGCGTGCTAGTAAGCCGGCACCGGAAACTGAACTGATGGTGGCGTATGCATTCGATATGATTTCGCGTCGTGATCCGATTGGCTTTTTTGGCATGGTACATGTGCTGGAAGGCACCAGTGTCAGCCTGGCAGATCATGCGGCTGTGCAGATCAGAGATTCTTTGGGTTTACCGGAACAGGCGTTCAGCTATTTGCGTTCGCACGGTGCTATCGATCAGAAACACATCCTGTTTCTTGAGAATCTGATCAATCGATTTGTCGATCCAGCCGAGCAGGAGATCATCATTCACAGCACGCGTATGTTTTATCGATTGTACAAGGGTGTATTTGATTCATTGATCCCCACAACAGAGCGGATTCACTGAACGCTGAAAGGACCTGATTTATGAACGTCAACGGAAAAACAATTGTACTGACCGGCGCCAACGGCGGCATTGGCAGCGCGCTTGCGCAGCAGTTGGCGGGTGCTGGCGCTGCATTGATTCTGGTTGGTCGCGATGAGTACGCGCTTGAACAGCTGAAACTGACGCTGGCATCGCCGCAGCGACACCTTGTTCTGGTGTGTGATCTTCAGAATCATAGTGGTGTGCAAGGTTTGCTTGATTTTTGCAAGGCGCTGCCTTCAGGTGTTGATGTGTTGATCAACAACGCCGGCATGAGTGACTTTGCGTTTGTGTCGGCATCAGATCCTGATGTCACACGAGCGCTGATTGATCTGAATCTTGCTGTTCCGATGACATTAACAAGTGCCCTGTTACCGCATTTGTTAACAAAGCCAGAGGCGCTTGTTGTCAATATTGGCTCCGTGTTTGGCAGTATTGGTTATCCGGGTTTTGCAGTGTACGGTGCCAGCAAAGCTGGTCTGAAAGTCTTTTCTGAAGCCTTGCGTCGTGAATTGGCTGATTCATCGGTTCGCGTGTTGTACGTTGCGCCGCGCGCCACTCAGACACCCATGAACAGCACCCGGGTTATTGCGATGAATGAAGCGCTGGGCAACGCGATGGACCCTCCCATCAAAGTCGCTTCGGCAATTTTAAGTCGAATTCAGGCGGGCCGTTGGGGCGCATTAACCATTGGGTGGCCAGAGCGCTTGTTTGTTGTGCTAAACAGCCTGCTGCCAGCCGTCACTGACTCCGCCTTGCTGCGGCAATTGCCGCGAATCCGGCAATACTCACGCTTACCCAAAAATGTTTCCAACAAAAAAGTATCCGACAGTAATCTCATTGAGAGGAAAGTATCATGATTACCAAGCGCCTTAATGTGTTTGTTTATGTGTTGATGGTGTTGCCGTGTCTGGCCATTCAGGCCTTCGCAGAATTGCCCGCCGATGTATTCTCCGTACAGCAGCGCTGGGCGGAAGTGAATTATCAGATGCAGGGTGATGCCAAAGTGGCGGCTTATGAAGAGTTGATTGCGCAGGCCGATCAGGTTACTGCCAGCCATCCTGATTCCGCGCCAGCGTGGATATGGAGTGGCATCATCAAGTCCTCGTTTGCGGGTGTAAAAGGTGGTTTGGGCGCACTGGGTTATGCCAAAGCCGCCAAGCGTGATCTGGAGCGTGCTATGGAATTGGATGCTGACGCCATGCAAGGGGCGGCTTACACCAGCCTTGGTGTTTTGTATATGAATGTGCCGGGTTGGCCTGTCGCTTTTGGTGATAAGGACAAGGCTCATGAGCTGCTGGCGCACGCACTGGAAATGGCACCACAAGATATAGATGCGAATTACTTCATGGCTGAGTATTATCAGAAGGAGAAAGACTTTGCTCAGGCACGTCATTTTCTGGAACTTGCCAAAAATGCACCGGCCAGAGCCGGGCGCGAAGTAGCGGATATGGGCAGGCACGGCGAGATCGATCAACAATTGTTGCAACTCAACAACAAATAGTCATCAGGTCAGATCTGGCCTCGCTGCATGGCTAACAGGAAAGCAACATGCAGGTATTACTGGTAGAAGACAATAATCTGCTGGCCTTAGGCATCAGTCAGGCCTTGAGGTCGGCGGGGTTTATTGTGAATCATGTCAGTCGCGGAAAGGATGCCTTGACGGCCATCAAAACCAGTCACCCGGACATTGTGATCCTCGATCTGGGTTTGCCGGATATGGATGGTCTTTCCGTGCTGCGCAGCGCACGTCAGGATCGTTTCGTGAATCCGGTGCTGATTCTGACCGCGCGCGATACCACTTTCGACAAGGTATCTGGTCTGGACAGCGGCGCGGATGATTATCTGGCCAAACCATTCGAAATTGATGAGCTGTTGGCGCGCTTGCGTGCGCTAGAGCGTCGTTTGGGTGGTAGCAAAAGCAATGATCTTGTGATTGGTCCGGTGCGTCTGGATACCAAGACCATGGATATAAAAGTCAACGACGAGCCGCTGCTGGTATCCCGTCGCGAGTACATGTTGTTGAAGGCATTGATGGAAAGCCCCAATAAAGTGCAGACTCGGGACATGTTGGACAGCAAACTGTATGGTTGGGGTGAGGAGGTCAGCAGCAACGCCGTAGAAGTGCATATCCACAATCTGCGCAAGAAGCTACCGGATGGATTTATTCGCACTGTCCGTGGCGTGGGATACGTTGTCAAAAATGCGCCATAGTCATTCAGTTCTCACGAGATATCGCGACTGGGATTGTCCATGATCTCTATTCGTTGGTTTCTCACCTTGACCTTGATAGCGCTGTTGGTGCTGGTGAGTTTTTTGTCGTCTTTGCGTGGATACCGTGAAAGTATGGCGGAGGCCGAAACACTGTTTGATCTGCAGCTGCTTGAGCACGTGAAGTTGCTAGGATTGCTGAACCCGGCAAGTTTTTTGTTTGGCAATACGCTGGTGATTGCCGACAGTGTCATTACAACGCCTGCCGAGCTGGAGCTGAGTCTGCAATTGCTGGTGGTCTATCAGATTTTTGATAGTGAAGAGAAGCTGGTGATACGGTCTGAAAATTCGCCTACAGACAATATGGCTGCGTTTGTACCCGGTTATCAGCACGCTGAGTTTAATGGCTACAGTTGGCGGGCGCTGGTCGCACAGGACCCGTTGGATGGCCACTGGATTATGGCGGCCCAGCGCAATGATGTGCGCTACCGGTTGGCGGAAACGGTGACTTTGCAGGCAGTTTTACCAAGCGTTATCGGTGTACCCATCGCAGGTTTGCTGATCTGGTGGATAGTGGGTTTAGGTTTGCGTCCGATCCAGACGCTGGCTGCCAGTGTCAGAGCGCGGGAAGCAGGTGATCTGAATGTGGTTGAACTGCACGACATTCCAAAGGAATTGACTCCCTTGACGCAGTCAACCAATGATTTGTTGAGCCGACTGGCGATGGCGTTTGATCGCGAAAAACGCTTTGCGGCTGATGCTGCACATGAGTTGAGAACCCCAATCAGTGTCCTGAAAGTGCAATTACACAATTTGCTACACGACTTACAATCACGGCAACTACCCGATGCGGCAGTGCAAACAACGCGGCAATCCTTGCAGGAACTGGGGCAGGGTATCGACAGCCTTGCCCACCTGATTGAGCAGATACTGGTGCTGAATCGCACAACGCCTGATCAATACATGCGCCAGTTTACGCAGGTCAATCTGCTGGCACTGGTTCAGGACGTAGTCAGTAATGAGTTTGAACAGATTCTGGCCAGGGATCAGATTTTTTCACTCGATGGCTTGCCTGCCTTTGTATTCGGCGACGACACGGCCTTGCGGTCATTAATTCAGAATCTGCTGGTGAATGCCTCGAAATATACGCCACTGGGTGGTCAGATCACCATCACTATCTTGCAAGAGCACAGCAAGGTGTTGTTGAAGTTGGAAGATTCTGGACCGGGAATACCCGAGCAGCAATACGCGCAGGTATTTGATCGGTTTTACAGGTTGTCCGATGCGCATCACGATGCCTCTATCACCGGGTCGGGATTGGGCCTTGCCATCGTGAAACATATTGCAAACATGCATCAGGCTGATATCCAGCTTTCTCGCTCCAAGAGTTTGGGCGGTTTGTGTGTCACCGTTATTTTTCAGGCGTATCAACAGGATAATGCAGCATGACAAGGCAATTCTTTAAAATAACAACACCTGTGTTACGCCTTGCATTGCTGCTCAGTCTGGGTGGCTTTTGGGTGGTAACAAGTATGGCGTCGGCAAAAAATCAGACAGCCGAGTCAGCAGAAGCCTTGGTGTTTACGCTTCGCATCAAAGACCATTTGTTTATTCCGGCAGAGCTTCTGGTGCCCGCCAACACACGATTTCGTCTAAGAATTGTGAACGAAGATGCAACCGCGGAAGAGTTCGAAAGCGCCTCTCTGAATCGGGAAAAAGTCATCATGGGGCGCAGTGAAGGCATCATTCATCTAGGTCCATTGGCACCGGGCGAATACAGCTTTTTTGGTGAATTTAATCCGCGTACTGCGCTTGGTCGGCTGATTGTCAGTGAGACAGGCCATGATTGATGCGGTTGTGATTGTGCTGCGCGAAGTGCTGGAGGCCATGTTGGTCTGCTGCGTATTGCTTGCCTCGTCGTATGCGCTGGGTGCAAAACGCATCTGGCTATTGCCGGTCACATTGTTTGCCGTCGGCGGTGCATTGCTGTACGCCACCAACCTGACAGCCTTGACGGATTTATTTGATGGGCGTGGTCAGGAATTGACCAATGTTTTGTTGTTGATGTTGACCGGGGCCAGTCTGCTGTTTTATCTGGCGCAACTGCCGGATGTTATAAAACAGAAAAATTGCGACATCACGCCCGCACTTTATGCGTCGTTAATTGTTGCGTCCGCAGCAGCGATGGTGCGTGAGTTGGCTGAGATATTTATCTATATTTTTTCCTACGGCATTGCGTCCGGGCAAACGGCCCTCGTTGTTTCTGGCGCAGTGATCGGTGCAGGCGTGGGCGTCAGCCTTGGTATTTTTATTTTTTTTGGTTTGTTGTGGCTAGGCAAAAGACGCTGTCTGCAGGTGTCTGCGGTGTTGCTCAGTCTGATAGGTGCTGGGATGATGTCGCAAGCTACCCGCTTTTTGGTGCAATCCGGTTTGCTGCCAGGTGAACATATCGTCTGGGACAGCGGTTGGTTGATCTCTGAATCATCATTAACGGGTGAATTACTGCATGCCCTGTTGGGTTATGACGCAACACCGGGCATTGAACAGCTGGCAGTGTATTTTGCAAGTTTGCTGATGGCGATCTTGCTGCTACGCAAGCTCTCGCTTAACCAAAGCCTGGATGTGGATTCCCTGCGCCACTAATGCCGTCTGCAAAGCGCGTGCAAACGTCAGTGCGTGTGCTGAGTCTCCATGTATACACAGCGTATCGGCTTTGATGCTGATCAGGTGCTTATCAATAGTTTCGATCGGGGAGCCATGGATAAATGCCAATCCTTGATTCAGCGCTTCCTGCGAGTCGTCAATTAAAGCGCGTGCATGTGAGCGCGGGACCAAGGTGCCATCGGCCTGATAACGGCGGTCAACAAAGGCTTCCGCGGCCACATTGATACCCGCTTCTTTTCCGGCCTGAATAAGTGCCCCATCTGCCAATCCGACCAAGACCAGTGAGGGATCAAAGTCTTTAACACACTGCGCGACCTGCGCTGCAAGTTGTAAGTCACGCGCGGCATCGTTATACAAGGCGCCATGTGGTTTCACATGTTGCAGTACCCCGCCAAGAT
>DITX01000062.1:0-7886 GCA_002422225.1 Gammaproteobacteria bacterium UBA6173 | reverse complement strand
GAACTGACCAGTGTCAGCAGTTCCTGGTCAAAGTCGCCGCCTTCGCCCAGATCAGCATTTAAATCGATACCTATGTTCATGCGGGTGACCGACGTAATCGCAGCGCATCACGCAGGCGATTCATCTGTTGGTGTTGATGCCGGGCCAGTCCATGGGCTTCAGCGAGACTGACTTCGGCAAAGCGCACCCGGGTACCGTTGGTCATGTAGGCAAGTTGCCACAAATCAGAACTGATGATGCTGGCAATAGCAGGGTAGCCGCCGGTTGTCTGTGCATCCGCGGCCAACAGAATGGGCTGACCATCGGGTGGGACTTGAATGAGTCCTGGCAATACACCTATTGACAGTAGCCGTGCAGAAGGTTTGTCACTCGACTCATTCAGCTTCAGGCTATCACCCTGCAGTCTCAGGCCCATGCGATTGGACTGCGCCGTGACCATCCAGCTTTTTTCAAATAAGGCGTGGCGCGCGTGTTGATCAAATTTCCTGAAATCAGGTCCTGTCAACACACGCAGTTTATGGTTCCAGCTGTGCTGGCGGACACCGGTTTTAAGATGTAAGGGTGTGTGTGACGCTTGACCAATGGGTATTTGGTCGCCAGCACGTAGCGCTTGTCCATTCAAGCCACCAAAACCACTCATTAGATCTGTGCTGCGGGAACCCAGGACTACAGGAACGTCGCAGCCACCACGGACCATCAGCAAGGCACGTTGCCCCGGCGTTTTTGCAGCATGCAGCCGCAAACATTCACCCGCAACCAGTTGGTAGACAAATCCGGTCAGCAATCCCTGCAATCGCGTAATTTTGTGATCCTGGTCCAGAATGCTGGCCTGCATATCAGCACCCATCAACACAATCGCGCTGTCCTGCAAGAATCTGAGCAGCACCGGTGCACTGGTCACTTCCAGACCCGCGGCATGTTCATCATTGCCCAGCAACAGGTTGCCCTGACGCAAAGCCAGTTCGTCCATCATGCCGCAGCGTGGCACCCCAAGATGTCGCCAACCTGAGCGGCCGGTATCCTGTATGGTCAGTAAGGGTGAGCTCAGCAGCACTTCAATCATGACTGATGCTCCGTGACGGCGACAAATTTGACCGTGTCGCCAGGTTGCAGCAGGCAGGGCTGTTCGGCGCGCGGATCAAACAAGGTTAATGAGGTGCGTCCAATAATATGCCAGCCACCAGGTGATTCCGATGGGTAGATGCCGGTGTTGCTGCCACCAATCGCGACTGACCCTGCCGGAACGCGCGCCGAGGGAGTGTCTTTGCGTTTGAGATGTAGTGCGGGATCCAGTCCGCCCAGATAGGCAAATCCCGGCATAAAACCCAGGCTTTGCACAAAATAGGTGCCTCGTGCGTGTTGCGCTGCGAAGCGCTGACTGTCCATCCCACACATTGAGGCGGCCCGCTCCAGGTCGGGTCCAAATTCACCACCGTAGATCACAGGGATGCTGACAACATGTGTGTCGATAGTTTTTTGTGCGCTGGCGCGCCATAGGGTTTCTGCGTGTCTGAGCAGGCGACGGGCAGTACGTCCATCGTGTAACACCAACAGCAGGCTGCCAGGAGCTGTTACTATGTCGCACAACAGGGGGCCGGTATGAGTGTGGTCGCGCAGCAATCGGGCGAGCTGGCATAAGCGTTGTTGAAACACCGGGTCGATGACCAGACTGTCGGACGCAACAAATTCCAGCAGTATGCCGTGTTCGCTGACAAAGCTGATGGCGGGATCCGGTATGCTCATCGAGTGCTCTTTGGGGTAATTCTGTCGGTCGGTTAAGCTGGGCTTAATGCTGGCAGCGTTATGGTTCTGACAAGAGTAACCTTTTTATGCTCAACAAGCAGGAGGCGCCCATGCGTCAGTCAACAAAAAGCCATCCATCAACAACTATGCGTCCGATAACAAAATTTTTGACAGCAACTTCGTTGATCTGTTGCACCTCGTTGCTGTTTATGACAGGGCAGGTGTTTGCGCAAACGGGATCCTTGGTGCCAAGTCTGCTGCCAGAAGGCCAGACTTTAATCAGTCTGACCGTCACCGAGCGCATACGCGTCGGGCAGGATACACTCAGTGCGGATCTGCGTATTGAAGTGGCTGACCGCGATGCGACAGTTGTCCAGAATCAGATCAATCGCGCGATGGCGGATGCCTTGGCGATCACCCGCGATGTGGATGGCATTAAAGTCAGCACCGGTTATTACGGTGTTTACCAGTACAACCGCAACCCATCCGGTAACCGGGCTGATGAAATGTGGCGGGGAAACCAGAGTATTACGCTGGAGAGCCGCGATTCAGCGTTGTTGCTAGAACTTGCAGGGCGTTTGCAGGGCATGGGTTTTCTGATGAATCAACTCTCGTACAGTCTCAGTACTGAACGTGCTGATGAGGTGCGTGACAGCCTGATGGAAACGGCATTACAGCGTGCTCAGCAAAAGGCGGAACGCGCGGCCAAGGCACTGGGTAAATCAGATGTCGACATCGCTTCTGTTGATATTGACTCGCAGTCTGGTGCTTACGCGCAACCCATGATGATGCGGGCTATGGCTGCTGACTCTTCGATGGAAATGGCTGCGCCCAGCGCTGATGCCGGTGAAACCGAAGTAACCTTGACCGTACGCGTGCAGGCGGTTGCCCGACGGTAACGCCAGTCAATGCTGCCCGCAAAGCGACAGCCAGCAACAGCGAGTGGCTCACCCATGGCCGCAGCTACTCAGAACAACGCAACTCGCCGCTTAATCTGATCAATCGGAATAATGTCTCCGAACTTGGTCTTGCCTGGGATTTTGAGCTGGACACTGAACGTGGTCAGGAAGCCACACCGCTGGTGATTGATGGTGTTGTGTATCTGACAACCGCGTGGAGCAAAGCCTATGCGTTGGATGCCCGCACAGGCGAACAAATCTGGCACTTTGACCCTGAGGTGCCTGGCGCCAAAGCCATCGGTGTGGGCAATGGCAGCCCCTGGAACCATAAAATTCACTCGAACGGCCAGGGCGACACTCTGTTCCTGTCGTCGATTGTTGCGCTGCACCCGGACACTGGTGAGTACGTGTGGCATTTCCAGACCACGCCGGCTGAGTCGTGGGATTACACGGCGACTCAGCATATGATTCTGGCTGATCTGGAGATTGACGATCGTCAACGTCAGGTCATTATGCAAGCGCCCAAAAGGCGGCTTCTTTTATGTAGTAGATCGCGCAAACAGCGAGTTTATCTCTGGTAATAACTATGTGCCGGTGGACTGGGCATTGGGTCTGGATGCCAATCCTGCGGAGCCGGTCAATATCCGCGCGTTGCTGAGATTCTTAAAAATGAGCCTTTGTCAGCGTTGCTGGCATGGAATCCGGTGACACAGACAGAAGCCTGGCGCGTCAATTATTCGGTGTATGGCAATGGTGGTTTGTTGTCCACGGGTGATGGTTTGGTATTTCAGTGTTTAGCGGATGGCCATTTCCATGCGTATCGCACCGATACCGGGGAGCCGCTGTGGAACTTTGAAGTGGGCGATGCCAATATGGGTGGGTGCTTTATGGTGCTTAGTGTCTGGTGTGGTCTGGTCTGGTCTGGTGTGATGTGCGGTGTGGTGTGTCATGGTCCAATGGCAATGAGCTCTGGGCCGATTCCGGGTTTGCGTTATAAGCCCATGTTGCTGACTGAGGCTGGGTTCCAGGGCATTGTGCGAATGGTTACTCAGCAGTCCTAATTCGCAGTATGCCCGCCGCGCCTGCTTTTTGTATGAGTGACTGACGCAGAATGTTTTGCCCATTGTAGACCCGGTCTCTGATCGAGCCAGCTATGTCGATGCTGTTGATACCCGCCTGCAGTTTGCGCGTGTGCCTGGTGAGAAGTGGCAGCGTTTTCGCATCATTAACAACTTGTCGGGTACCCCGGCTTATTGCCCGCTCGTGCGTAAGACACCTTATTTGCAGGGTATGATCCATAAAAATCTCAAGGGTATAACTGGTGAAACACTGGCTGAATATGATGAGGCGCTTTTGCGACGCACGGCCGCTTGGTTATACCTGAAAGAGACCCAATCCAGTTTTGAGCTGGAATGCGAAAAGCCTTCCGTCAGCAGAGCGCAGCGCTTTGCTGATCTGTTGCGAGAAGCTGATACCGGCAAGCCACTGAACGAAGATCGGCTGCTGGAATTGCAGCACGCCGTGCTGGATGCGCGCTTTCATGAATTTACCTGGAGGCATCGCCAGAATTGGCTGGGAGATGACCTGGGTTATCGACAGCGCGTGGATTTTGTTCCGCCTCGGCCGGATGACGTTTCCGCTCTGATGCAAGGCCTGATGGATATGGCCGAACGCGAAAGTGTGCGCGGTACTATCGAGCCTGTGATTTTGGCTGCTCGATTGCTGTGGGGCGCGCCGCCTCTATCGGTAAAGGTATGCACATTTTTATGCGCATAAAAGTGTGACATCTGACGGATTCAAGGTTTGTCTTGATTAAAATTCCCATGGTAATGACGTGTCATACATGCGACGCCACATCCATGCGTTTGTGGAGAACTCTCATGATTTCAATTATGGAGTTTGAACCGTGTCGGTAAAAGATAAGGTGGCTACCTTCCAGCTGCTTGAAATACCCGGGGCGTATATCATCACATGGGCGACCAAGAGCAGGATTCTCAGCAAGCGTGTAGAACATTGAATCCAATCTCTTTAGATAGAGCAGTCTTTGTTTTCGACCCCAGGTTTGCTCGGTATAACGGGCAATCCCTAAAAGGTCATCCTTGGCCTTTTTGCTGAGTATCAACGCTGGCATCAATGCGCTTCTTTGTCGAGTTCTTCCATAAGGGCATTATAGTCGTAATGCACAAAACCGCTTTGCTCGCCATCAATCAGCAATTGACGCAAGTGTTGGCGACGCGCTTCGGCTTCCTCAAGCAGCCTGAGACCGGTGCGCACTACTTCGCTGGCAGAGCCATAGCGCCCGCTTTTGAGCTGTTGTGCGATGAATTCGTCAAAGTGAGGCCCTAGAGATATGCTGGTGCTTTTTGCCATTTTAGGCTCCATGTACCAAATATTGGTATTTGATACTACTGTGAGTCCGGTATTAACTCAACCCTGCGCCCCACTGCTTTCGCAGGCGCGGCTTGGCGCTTTATTGGTGCTTGCCGGACAGGGCGGGCATATCATTTTTAGTTGACTGCGCTTGCCGAACAGGGCGGGTGGGTTTCAGAACGACTGCCTGAGGCAGTCTAATTTTTCTTCAACGCACCGGCCCTGTCCGGCAAGCGGTCACTGCCGCCGCCACCATTGGCACAGGAATTCACAGTTTTATGCGCATAAAAGTGTGATTTTTTGCATTTTGTGGCGCATAAAAGTGTGTTTCAGGTTATAGTGCAGCCAAATTAACGATCTTGCAGGCATAAAAAGACGATGCAGCGCACTTTACTCAACGCATTAATGGCCTGGAAAAACCAAGCTGTACGCAAGCCTTTGTTGATCGATGGCGCAAGGCAAACAGGCAAAACTTTCTTGCTGCAAGAGTTGTTTGGCAACACCTTTGCCAATGTCCTTCGTATCGATTTTTTGGAAAACCCCGCTTACAAAGAAGCATTCGATGGCTCACTTTCACCAGACGAACTGCTGGTGAACATTGAGCTGATCACTAACCAGGTGTTTAGACCGGACACAGACCTGTTGATCCTTGATGAAATTGGTGAGTGTGCACGGGCAGTGACCTCACTGAAGTACTTTGCCGAAAAAGCGCCGTCTTATTTTGTCGCGGCCAGCGGCTCAAACATTGGTTTGTTGAATGCTTTCCCCGTTGGAAAGGTTGAACAATATAAGCTGCGTCCATTGACCTTTCAGGAATTTATTTATGCGTCGCAAGAACCTGCCCTGATAAAAGCATTTGATACACAGGCAAATTCCGCGGCAGCACATACTAAATTGATGGATAAGCTCACCGACTATTTTTACGCCGGCGGGATGCCTGAAGCCGTTGCGGCTTGGTATCAATATAAAGAATCGAGCATTTTAGAACGTGTTGAAAAGGTGTCTAAAATTCATGCTGACCTGGTCGCAGCTTATCGTCGTGATTTTGGAAAATACGCTGGTAAAGTGGATGCAACGCTGATCGAATCAGTATTCAACAGCATTCCTGCGCAGCTCTCGCTTGTCACAGATGAGTCTGTTAAACGTTTTAAGTTTAAAAACGTCCATGAGCGTAAATATCGTTACAGCGATTTTGAAACTGCAATCCACTGGCTGCAATCCTGCCGCCTGGCATTGGCGAACTACCCTGTTGAAGGTCAGCCAAGAGTGCCGCTTGCGGCCTATAAAAAAGACAATATGGTAAAACTGTTCATGTTTGATGTTGGACTGCTAAACCACATGCTGGGCAGCAGTTATAAAGAAATCAAACAACAAAGCTACGAATCCTCTTTTTATGACTACAGGGGCTATGTTGCCGAAAATTTTGTGCAGCAAGAACTGACCGCCATGGGGGTTGACCCAAGCTATTCCTGGCATGATGCCCGCGCTGAAGTTGAATTTATTCTTGCAACGGATGAGGGTGATGTTGTCCCGGTCGAAGTAAAAAGCGGTAAACGCACACGGGCCAAGTCACTGGCATCTTACGTAGAAAAGTGTGCACCACGAAAAACCTTCAAGTTGACCGGTACTCAGGGATCGGCGGCAGCAGAGCAAACCAACATCGTGATGCCATTGTATTTCACGAAGTATTTGCCTTATCAAACACATAAGTAGTCATCAGCGATAATTTCTTGTTAGATAACGTCGAAGTTGTCTGATGGAGCTTCAACAACCCGCGCTAGTTCATAGTCTTCGATCATTTCCAACAGAGCCTCGTAGGTCTCTGCTGGAATCAGGTAGGCCGCTGGCTTATTGTGATTTAGGACTGCTATAGGTGAACCACTGGCCTGGGCAATTAGGGCTGAAGCGAACCAAACTTGCACACGATTTGGTAGCAAGTTTGGATGGCCCTGCCGATATTAGCGTGGCTGAGGCTTGGGACACTGNNATTTTGAAGGTAAAGGTTAGTATGGAAGCAACCGAAATTTTTACGATAGCAAACAACCAAGTGATCACTATTGTTGCTTTTGCATATCATTCCAGAAAGTCCGGATATTGGCACGAACGGATAACCCTATAACACCACCATCACGCGCCAGCGAAGCTGTTCGCTCTTATGGCTTTACAAGACCTTTTAGCAGACCTATTATCTGGTCTCATACTATTTTGTCCAAGGTACTTTTATGACACATCAAATCCTTACTGAGGTGGCGGCCAGCATCTCCGAACTGAAAGCTAACCCCATGAAAGTGGTAGCAAGCGGCGAAGGCATGCCCATTGCTATACTTAACAGGAACGAACCAGCTTTTTATTGTATTCCCGCCAAAGCCTATGAGGCGATGATGAATCTCATAGAAGATAAAGAGCTGTTGGAAATTGCCAAAAGCCGCATGGATGAAGAGAGCATAAAGGTTAGCCTGGATGATCTATGAGTTAGCATTCAAGAAAAGCGCCCTGAAGGAGTGGAAAAAGCTCGGACCCAATGTCCGAGAGCTTTTCATCAAAAAGCTCAAGGAGCGGCTTGCCAATCCACATGTTCTCTTCGCAGCCGTAAACGGGGGAGCTAACCTGTACAAAATAAAACTGCGCCAGCTCGGATATCGCTTGGTCTACTCAGTATCGGACACCACAGTTACGGTCACAGTTGTCGCAATCGGCAAACGAAACCGAAATGAAGTCTATGATTTGGCGCTGTCGCGTAATAAGGACAACAAGCCATAACTTATTTGTTAAGTGGCCCAGTCAAACGTCTACATGGAAATCTGTGTCGTGGGGCGTTTCACCCGCATCTACAGATCAAAACCTTTTAGCGATTTCAATACGTTAACTCCCCAA
>DITX01000095.1:14277-31305 GCA_002422225.1 Gammaproteobacteria bacterium UBA6173 | reverse complement strand
CTGCGACTCAAGCTCGAACAGGAATACGTACTTGAATTAGCGAAGGAGCAAGAAATACGTCACATGAGCTCCGGCTCAATAGGCGTTGCCATACTAGAGCCTGGCAGGCAAAGCAGGGAGTCGCTGCTGCGAGAAGCCGACCAAGCGATGTACCGCGTAAAAAATGCATCAAAATCCGGGTCAAAGAAGTCTATTTCCCCCGTAAGCAACGTAAACCTCCTCACACAAGCTGACTGAGGCAGAACTGTTATGACGGGAAAAATTGTGTTGTGGATATCGGGGCTGGTTTTTATCAGTTACGGGGTAGTCAGTCTTTTTGACCCTGCGGTTCCAGCGGGTTTTGCGGGCCTTATTATCAGCAATGGCAACGCTTACGCCGAAATTGCTGCCATGTATGGTGGATTGCAGACCGGCATAGGGTTGTTCTGCCTGCTGGCTGTCTTGAAACCAGCTTATTTTCGAGCGGGACTGGTGATTCTGGTTTTAGGAATTGGCGCAATCGCAGTCGGACGGCTCCTTGGTTTTCTGGTCAACGCCGGACCAGTGACGATGTACACCTATGGCGCTTTTGTATACGAGTGCCTGACTTGTTCAAGACCACAAACATACTGGCCATAACCATGGTAGTTACCACGTAGACCAAGGTTGGTAATGCGGGCAACATGCCAAACAGGTAAAGCCCCAGCACAATAGCGAGGGTACAACCCATACTGACAAAGCCCCAAAGCATGCGCTGAAAGCGCAGTCTCTGGGATTTATCAACGGACTTAGAATGTATGGGTGTCAGTTGCGCTCCCTCCCTGGCCAGCCCTGATTAGTTTTGCGAAACAGCTACCGCCTCTTTATTATTCATTTTAGGTCGGGCCAATAACCATTCAACCACTTTTTCTGGAAACACGGTTGAAATCTGCGGGATATGGGCGCCATCGGCAATTGTCCATAACTCGACAGAACCACCGGGCTGGCAGGTATTGCTGTACCGGGTAACGGTTGTTTCAAGCCCGTCCAGGCTTTGATCAAGATCCAGTGTAGCCGTCACCACACCTTGATCCGCGCAACCATTGTAGGCTGCCCATCGAGAAACGGTTTCCAATGCGCCTGGATAGGCATTACCCTGAATATTGCCACCGTCGTACGCGATGGTGCCATCGGCTGTACCATGAATCTGCAATACATGCACAGGATTGGCAGGTGCTGGCAGCGCAACTGTCGCTTCAGCACCTGCCAGACTGGCAATGCCAGCAATCACATCAGAATGATCGTGAGCCGCTTTGTAGGACATAAATCCGCCATTGGAGTGGCCAATCAAATACACTCTGCGCGCATCAACGTTGTACTGCGCTTTGACGGCATTAATAATTGCAAGCACATAGGCTGAATCATCCAGATCGGTTGCATAGAAATTACAGCAGGCATCCGACGCATTCCAGAACCGTGCATTACGACCGGCAGATTCCTGTGTGCCATCGGGGGTTGCCAACAGAAATCCAAAACGGTCCACTAGTTCACTGATGCGCATATACCCATTCTGTTGCACACCATTGGAACCATAACCATGCAACAGCACAATCAACGGCACTGGTGCGTTATTGGCGTAATCTGATGGCACATACAAAGGCACATCGCCTCGCCCTGCATCGATACTGTGTGTGTTTTGAGCCAATGCTGTTGTTGACAGCAGAAACATCATGAATGCCACTAAAAAACGCATAAACAAAACTCCATGAGACCTTGATAACCCACTAAACCGCCAAGTCGTTCAACAAACTTGTGACAACAACGGCGTGCTTTTTTCCCCACACTTCTTTTAACACACACTGTCTTGGGCGACAACTCAGGCAAGCCCCGTCGATCTCAGCGTGAGATAGTTGGCTGCAAGACGGCCTTATGCCGGTTGACGCAGACGTTTCTGCAGCCCATTCAAGATATTACGCAGCAATTGATCTTCGCAGTCGCGGTAGTGTTTGTGCCCGGGTTTACGAAACAAGGCACTGATTTCATGTTTGCTGAAATTCAGACCCGTTTCCGCTAACAAGGACTGCACATCGTCTGACTGCATATTGAGAGCAATCCTAAGTTTCATCAGTACCATGTTGTTGGTGAGCCTGGTTTCGGGCTCGATTTGGGGCCCGTCCCTGCGCCCTCGTCGCAGATTGATCAGTCCGTTCAGGAAAATGGCCATCTCGCGATCTTTTATTTTGATGAACTCCGCGTCCTCATCTTGCTTCAACCAAGCGCATACCTGCTCTCGAGTCACTGCATAATCGGCCTGGGCAAAAACGTCCATCATTTGACTGTCATCGTAATCAAAAATATACCGAATACGGCGCAGAACATCGTTGTGATTCATAGTGCTCAATCCACCTGAGGGGTATCGTCCAAAACGATACGTAAAGTTTCCGAGCCGAATTCGATCAAATCTCCGGCCACTATTTTTTTGCGTTTCCGGGTTTCGATGTCGCCATTAACCTTGACCAGCCCCTCAGCAACTGCGGCTTTTGCTTCCGCTCCGCTCGAAACCAAACCTTCAAACTTTAAAATCTTATAGAGTTCGACGGGAACCGTGTTTACTGTAATCAACCTCATGCTTGACGTGTCTCTCTGGGTTTTTGCTTTGAAAGCGCACATAGTAGCCGACTTTCTTAGAATCGTTCAGAATCGGCTGCTGCCAGTGCCATTATTTTACGCCCGGAGGCTTTGTTTTTATGCGGCGGAACTGGCAGCATTAGCACAATTTGATGCAACGCTTCTGCCAGCCGATCTAGGTATCGATCACAAGCTGCTGAGCAATCGCCTGGAGTCCATGCGCTGGTATCTGACTGAATTCAAAGAATGGCAATGGAATCCCGCCAGTTATAACGCAGCCGGACCGATCGGCCTGATTCTGAACACACCCTATGCACCTGAAGAAGACAGACTACGCACAGTGATGGCAAGGCTGGAACAGGTACCCGCGTTTTACCAGGCAGCCCGCGCCAACATCAGCGAACCAACCGCACAACACACCGAACTGGCTGTGACACAGGGGAGCCTAGGCACATTAATTCCGCTCGGCACCAACTTGCAAAAACGCGTTTCAGCCTCCAATCTCGAAAGGCAAACCGAGGCGGAGAACAAGTGGCGACGGGTTAAGTTGTCGCAAGTACAACTCACTTCGTACTTTACAGGTTACGCAGAAATATATGATTTTCGTGAGCAGATGAAATTGCAGATGGGCAGTGCTTTTGACCTTAAAACTTTCCATAACCGTTTTTTGAGTTTTTGGCAATGCACTGATCCCTGCCATTATCGACCTGATGGCAGAAAACGCATCCAGATAACATTAAAAAAACGGCAGCAGATAGGGTGCTGCCGTTTTTATATTACTGCCTGGAAAGCGAATCAGATATCAAAGCGATCGAGTTCCATCACTTTGGTCCACGCGCTGACAAAGTCCTGCACAAACTCGGCTTCGCCTTCGTTTGTTGCATAAAACTCGGCAACTGCACGCAGCTCGGTATTGGATCCAAAAATCAGATCGACCGGCGTAGCAGTCCACTTCAGATCGCCTGTGGCTCGATCACGGCCTTCATAAATGCCCTCTGACGCAGAAGACTGACTCCACACGGTAGACATATCAACCAGGTTCACAAAATAGTCATTGCTCAACGTGCCTGGCTGGTCTGTAAATACACCGTGTTTCACATCGTTGTAGTTGGCATCGAGTACCCGCATACCGCCCAGCAACACCGTCATCTCAGGGATGCTCAATTTGAGCAGTGCAGCACGCTCAATCAAAGCCGAGGTCGGCGCACGTGGATAACCCTCTTCCAGGTAGTTGCGAAACGCATCAGCCTTAGGTTCCAACACTGCGAAAGAATTCACATCAGTGTGCTCCTGAGCCGCATCGGTACGACCCGGCGTAAAGGGCACAACAATCGTGTGGCCAGCGCGTTGTGCGGCCTGCTCAATGGCAGCAGAACCAGCCAACACAATCAGATCGGCCATAGAGATGCGTTTACCACCGCTTGCAGACCTGTTGAATGCTGTCTGCACGCCTTCCAACGCGGTCAGCACTTTGGTCAGTTCGGCGGGCTGGTTTACAGCCCACTGATTTTGAGGCGCTAAACGCAAACGCGCACCGTTCGCGCCACCACGCATATCGGTGCCACGGAAAGTTGCCGCCGACGCCCAGGCCGCTGAAACCAGTTCATCAGTATCCAGACCTGTAGCAAGGATGCTCGCTTTCAGATTACTGATGTCCTGAGCGTTAACCAATGGGTGATCTACCGCGGGTACCGGGTCCTGCCAGATCAGATCTTCCTGAGGCGCCATATCACCGAGGTAACGGGTGCGAGGACCGAGGTCACGGTGTGTCAACTTGAACCAGGCTTTGGCAAATGCCAGCTCGAATTCAGCGGGGTTTTCGAGAAAACGACGTGAAATTACACCGTAGGCTGGATCAAAACGCAGCGCGAGGTCGGTTGTCAGCATCATTGGCGCATGACGTTTAGTTGGATCGTGTGCATCTGGCACTAGATTGGCCGCCGAGGCATCCGTGGGCTTCCATTGAATGGCACCCGCTGGGCTGCGGGTCTGTTCCCATTCATATCCAAACAGATTCTGGAAGAAGTTGTTGGTCCAGGCATTTGGCGCAACTGTCCACGCACCTTCCAAGCCACTGGTGATGGTGTCACCGGCATTGCCCGTGCCGTAGGTGTTTTTCCAGCCCAGACCCTGTTGGGTAATATCAGCCGCTTCTGGCTCTACGCCCACGTTGCCCGTCGGGCGAGCAGCACCGTGTGCCTTGCCGAAGGTATGTCCACCGGCGATCAAGGCAACCGTTTCTTCGTCATTCATAGCCATGCGAGCAAAGGTGTCGCGAATATCTCTTGCGGCGGCCAGCGGGTCAGGTACACCATCCGGGCCTTCCGGGTTTACATAGATCAAACCCATCTGTACGGCTGCCAATGGATTCTCAAGCATGCGGTCACCGCTATAACGCTCATTGCCTGCCAGCCACTCACCTTCCGGACCCCAATACACTTCCTCTGGTTCCCAGGCATCAACACGGCCACCTGCAAATCCGTAGATTTCCATGCCCATGTGTTCCATCGCCACGGTGCCAGCCATCACCATCAGGTCGGCCCAGGAAATTTTGCTGCCATACTTTGCTTTGACTGGCCACAGCAAGCGTTGAGCTTTGTCCAGGTTAGCGTTATCTGGCCAGCTGTTCAGGGGTGCAAAACGCTGCATGCCGCCATCGGAACCACCACGCCCATCAGCAACCCGATAGGTCCCTGCGCTGTGCCAGGACATGCGGATAAAAAATGGACCGTAGTGACCATAGTCAGCGGGCCACCAGTCCTGAGAAGTGGTCATCACGTTGATCAGGTCTTGTTTTACGGCATCAAGATCCAAGGTAGCAAACGCGTCGGCGTAGTCAAATTCCGCACCCATAGGATTGGAGGCAGCGGCATTCTGACGCAAAGGATCAAGGCTCAAACGGTTTGGCCACCAATAATCGTTACTGGGTGCATCTGCTCCTTGAGCAAATACCGGTCCGGTCAGCACCGGAGACATGACTATTGCGATTGCAGCGGCCAAAGGTAAAGTGAGTTTACGCATGTTAGTTTTCCTTTTGGGTGATAGATAATCTGACCCCCATATACTAAAACTAATATACTCCAACTATTAATCGTATTTTATTATCGTAATGATTTGTAAAGCGGAGCTTATACGCAGATTTACAGTGTGCTCTGATCAGCCTTGACGGAGATTGATCAACTCTCGCAGATCATGAGGATCTGGCAATCCCGACACCACAATCTCGGCATCATCGCCTGCGGTAAAAACAGAAATTGTCCCGACATTGAACATGCGATTGAGTAAGGACTGATAAACCTTGACGGTGCGAATACCCGTAATGTCCAATTCGGTGCGCGCTTTACTCAGCAAGCCCTCAGTGAGCACCAGGTCATTGCCGACAAGTTCCAGACGCGTTGAGATGCATTTCAGGTACCACACCAAAAAAATGATCAAACCAATCCCGACCGGCACCAGCAACAGGGCCAATACAAATCCAAGGGGATTACTTCTGAACATTGCGGGTCTTTCTGAGTAAGTTGTTTTCAATTTAAACACCGTGCTGAGTGGGTGAGCTACTATCGCATATAAATCCTAGACTACGTAACGCCGGCGATCATAAACACTGACATAAAAATGTCAACTTAGCGCGCTACAGTACGCCTATGACAAAAATCATAGCCAATTGCATACCCCTGTTGTATGCCTTGCAAAGGCTGGATGAGGCCGCGTTCCACAAAGCCTTTCGCAGCGACCGGGCTCGCGCCCCCTTCAGAAAAATATCTTCCAGTGCCGACGGTCACCTGTATCTTATCTGCGCCTTGTTCTGCTGGATCTGGATCAGAGAACCCGGATCACACTTTTTAAGTTTGCTGTGCATCAGCTTTATGGTGGAACGTCCAATTTATATGATTCTAAAAAACGGTCTGAAACGAAACAGACCTGCCCAGATCATCCCAGGCTTTTCCAGCATCATCGTGCCCTCTGACCATTTCAGTTTTCCGTCAGGACATACCTCTGGCGCGTTTATTTTTGCGACAGCACTTTCATTGTCGCTGGCAGATACAAACTTCATATCTGGCTTCAATGCTGAAAGCTTGATGATTTTTACCGTTTACTGCTGGGCTGTGATGGTCGGCCTATCAAGAGTCATGCTGGGTGTGCATTTTCCTGGCGATACCTTGGCTGGCGCCACACTGGGTTTTTCAATAACTGTTTCTGTACATTATGTGGTGCTGTTATGAAAATTTTGTACGGCGTGCAAGGCACTGGAAATGGTCATATTTCCCGCGCTCGCGCCATGGCGCCTGCACTTGCTGATCAGGGCCTCGAAGTCGACTACCTGTTCAGCGGTCGGCCCGCTGAACGCTACTTTGACATGGAAGCATTTGGCAATTTCCAACTACGTCATGGCATGAGTTTTGTTGTAAAAAATGGCCGCATTGATCGACTCAACACATTAAAGCAAGCAAAACCAGCACGTTTCATCAATGAGGTTCGAAATCTGGATTTATCTGGATACGATCTTGTATTGACTGATTTTGAACCTGTGACGGCATGGGCGGCCAAACTCGCCGGGAAACGCTGCATCGGTATCAGCCGGCAATATGCTTTTTGCTACAACATTCCTAAGGTGCCATCTGGTGTTGGCCAACTGGTGTTTTCTTATTATGCGCCGGCAGATATCAAGCTCGGTTGTCATTGGGACGCGTTTGGTGAACCGATATTACCGCCTATTATTGAAGGCAACCCGTTTGCGCGCAACATCCAGGAAAACCTAATTCTTGTCTATCTGCCTTTCGAGAATTTGCCTGATCTGCTGTCTATCCTGAATCGTCTTACACACACCCAGTTTGAGGTATACCATCCCGACGCGGTCGAGAACAAAAAGTTCAATAATGTCGCCGTATTTAAACCGGCCAGACAAGCGTTCCAACAATCGATGGCGCGTTGCAGCGGGATCATCGGTAATGCTGGATTTGAACTGGCCAGTGAAGCGCTGCATATGGGTTGCCCATTGCTGGTAAAACCACTTAAAGGTCAGGTTGAGCAGCTTTCCAATGTGATGAATTTGAAGCTGCTAGGACTGGCAGACAGTATCAACCACATCGACAACGAAGCCATAAATCAATGGCTAAAAAACAAGAAGTCGGTGCAAGTATGCTACCCGGATGTTGCTAGTGAGTTGGCAAAATGGATCGCTAAGGAGTCGTTTGATCGCCCAACTGCAACTGTTCAAGACCTTTCTGACAGAGTCTGGTCTCAAGTAACAGGACACATGAACATAACGCAACCACAAAAGCAGTCCAATGCATTACAATTACCCGTATAAAAAAAGTTCTGGAAATCTGTCACAAATCCAGACTCGAAAGTTATGATCACAGCGTGTACGCATACCAACACTCTTCCCCACTAGGAGACACAATGAAAATCAAAAAACTATCGACACTTGCGCTCAGCATAGGCCTGATTGTCGGCACCATGAATGCCCCTCAAGTGTATGCTCAGATGACGTCAGCAGCGGCTGGCGGTCGTGTTTTGAGTGCCCAAGGTGCACCAGTGTCTGGTGCACAAGTCGAAATAGTGCACATTCCAACTGGCACCGTCAGCCGATCAACTACTGACGCTGAAGGTCGTTTCAGCGCCCGTGGACTGCGAGTTGGGGGCCCATATCGGATTATTGCATCGGGCAACAATCTGGAAGCCACATTGGACGGCCAGTACTTTGAGTTGTCCGACACTTCCGCACTGGAGTTGGTACTGGCCTCATCTGCCAGTGTGTCGGTAGAAGAGATTACCGTCACTGGCTCTCGTGTTGGCAGCGTATTTGACAGTAGCCGTATGGGCAGCGGCTCAGTTGTTGGTCGTGACCAGATAGAAGCATTGCCATCCATAGGCCGTAATATTCAGGATT
Source organism: Gammaproteobacteria bacterium UBA6173 (assembly GCA_002422225.1). Classification (GTDB taxonomy): domain Bacteria; phylum Pseudomonadota; class Gammaproteobacteria; order Pseudomonadales; family Pseudohongiellaceae; genus Pseudohongiella. The sequence goes on along the minus strand of DITX01000095.1, from coordinate 22,826 downwards.
ACATCCGCACAGACCCGCGTATTGCACAAACCGACAAAGAGCGTGGCGAAATTTCCGCTGGCGGTCAAAACACACGTTTTAACAATATCCGTATTGATGGCGTATCAACCAATGACGCGTTTGGTCTGGAATCGAACAACCTGCCGACTGCACGCCAGCCCATCAGCATCGACTCCATTGAATCCATCAACATTTCATTGACCAACTTTGATGTGTCCCGCTCCGGCTTTACCGGCGCCAGTGTTGACGCGGTCACACGTTCGGGCACCAACGAGATTACCGGTACTGTATACGGGGTTTTTGGTGACAGCGATTGGACTGGCAAACGCGATGGCAATCGTTTTGCTGGCTTCCAGGATGAAAGCACCATGGGCTTCACCATTGGTGCGCCGATTATCAGAGACCGTTTGTTTGTGTTTGGCAGTTACGAGAAGTTCACACGCTCTGCCGCTGCTCCGACATTTGGCCCTGCAGGTTCTAATGCGTCCCAGATTGTTACCGGCATCACAACCGCCAACATTCAGGACGTACAGAATATTGCCCAGAATGTCTGGGGATTTGATGCTGGCAGCTTTGAAGCACCCGCCAGTCTTGACACCGATATCGAAGATATTCTGTTAAAAATTGACTGGAATATTAACGACAATCATCGGGCAAGTTTCCGATACAACTCGACCGAACAGGTAGAGCCTTTTTTGCGAAATTTCGGAACCAGACAACTGTCTTTATCCAGTTTCTGGCATAACAACAGTAAAGAGTTTGAAAGTTTTGTAGGGCAGCTTTACAGCGATTGGACTCCCAATCTTTATACTGAATTGTCTGTCAGTCGTGCAGACCAGAGTTCACTGTTCGATATCGGACAACCGCTACCATCAATCCGCATCTGTTTAAACAGCTCGACCTGCTCCGGCGCTGATGCACTCTGGTTAGGTACTGAACGCTTCCGTCATGTCAACGAACTGATCACACAAACTGACAACGTCACCGGCGCAGCGACTTGGCATAATGGCCGTCATGAAGTGAAATTTGGTGCTGAATATCAATCTCAAGATCTTTTTAACCTGTTTGGCCGCGACCAATTTGGTGTCTACGACTTCTATGGTATCGAAGCGTTCCGACAAGGCCGTCCGGGAACCTACTCACTGTTTTATCCAACTCAAGGCGATGTGCGTACACGCGCTGCTGAATGGACCTTGGAAAACGTCGCGTTTTTTGTACAGGACACCATTGATCTGACAAACACGCTGAATATCACCGCAGGTCTGCGTCTGGATATTCCGCGCACCAACGACATCCCCTTATTTAATGCGGGCGCTTCCACAGCCTTTGGTCTGCGCAACGACTCAACCATTAACGGCAATCGTCTGTTACAGCCGCGATTGGGCTTCAACTGGCAGCCCGAGATGGCGCAGCGCGTGCAGGTTCGCGGGGGCGTGGGTCTGTTCCAGGGTATTGCCGCCAACGTGTGGCTGTCTAACCCGTATTCCAACAACAGCGTCAATACCGGTGCCATTACCAGCAACAATCCTGCGGCTGATGGCATTACCTTCAGCGCTGACCCAGACAATCAGCCTGGCAGTCGTCCACCACCCGGACAAGGCGGTATTGTTGACTTCGTGGATCCATCACTAAAATTGCCATCTTCTTGGAAAGCCAACCTTGCAGTTGACTATGAATTGCCATGGTACGAGATGGTAGCCAGTGCTGAACTGGTCATGACAGAAGTACAGGAAGGCATCCGTTACGAGAAACCCAACCTAGGCGCACCACGTGGCACCACGCCAGATGGTCGACCACACTACTGGACAACCACAGTACCGGGTGTATTCACCGGCGCAGCCGCTCAGAACACTGCAAACCGCAATCGCGCCTACAGTGTAGACACCACCATTGCACGTCCCACCAGCAAAGGTGATGGCGAACAATTGACATTGAGTTTACAGGGACGTCCTGACTACAACTGGTCATGGGGCGTTGCGTACACTCGCACCAATGCGACAGAAGTAAACACCCTGACCAGCTCTCAAGCGGCCAGCAACTGGAACAACGCCATACGTGCTGATCGTAATGCTGACGTTGCAGAAAACTCGGCGTATGCCATCAAAGACCGACTCACCGCGAGCCTGAACTATCGCAAAGAATTCATCGCCGGATATGAAACCAGTTTTGGTCTGTTCTTTGAAGCGCGCAGCGGCAAACCCTTCACGTATACCTTTGTGAATGACGCCAACGGCGACGGTCGCTCCGGTGTAGATCCTTTGTACGTTCCAGCTGCTCCGGGCGATGTCATTTTCACCGGTGGTTCTGCAATGGAAGCGGCGTTTTTCAACTACCTNNCAGGCTCCTTATGTACGTCAGTTTGATCTGCGCATCTCCCAAGAGTTTCCATTTATTGCTGGCAGAAAAGGCGAAGTCTGGTTTGACATTGCCAACCTTGGCAACCTGCTCAACAAAGACTGGGGTGTGATTCGTGAAGTTGGTTTCCCCGGCGGATCCGGAGTGGCTCGCTTTGCGGGTATCGATCCTGCCAGCGGCAAATACGTTTATACCTTCAACCAGGCCGATATTCGTGACCTGACCCTTCGAGACAACCGTGGTGAATCACGTTGGTCTATGCAGATGGGTGCTCGTATCAGATTCTGATCAAGCACATTTGCCACAAAAAATACGGCGTCCGAGGGCGCCGTATTTTTTTAGACTTTTGTTATTGCCTGCAATTACCTGCTTTGCGAAAACCCGCAGCCAAGGCGGCCTGTTCCGATTCAAAATTCACGCGGTTTGACTCAGATACCTGCGCGTAACCCGGGCAGCCCTCCGACAAATGATAGATCTTGCTATTGCGATTGCCACGTATTTGCAGATCTGACTGGGCTGCAGCCTGAAATAACCACTGCTGCTCCCCCGTCACAAACGGATTGTGATGCCCCATGATGGCTGCGATACGTCGATCTCGCTCGAGCTCCCAGGTTGACACCGGAAATTGCTGATGCCATTGCAAAAAGCGTTGTTGCTCTATTGCGGACAGATTCAACTCATAACGCTGGTGCATATAAAAGTAGATCCTGGCCACCTGCCCCTTCACCTCATCACGAGGTTCAGCCAGTCCTTGCCTGAAATCCACTTCAAACTCACAGGCACCATACTGATAAGGCTCTCCTTCTATCTCATCAAAACGAAAGTTAGAGCGATCCGCATTAACTTCACCCAGCGCAGGCACAATATTGTGTAAGTCCGCTTCCATGCGGTTAAAAAACGCATCTGTGCGATTACAATTTTCGCGACCGCCGTTACGCCAACATTGACGCGGCTGCCCAAATGCCGAGGCGGGAACAATATGCTCCCACTCTGTTCTGGCAGCACGCTCTGCCTGAGCGCGCACCTGATAGGCACAGCTGGCCAGATCGGTGCGACCGCCGGACTCGCCCACCCACCGCCAGTCACAGCCACAATAGAAATCGCCTTCGCTATTCCTGTCATGGTAGACAGCTTGACGCAGCGTGGTTCTGGCCTGATCAAAGGTCTGCGGCGCCTCGCGGTACGAACACGCGTACAACAACTGCAGCGAGACCAAAATTAAAAACGGTGTACTTCGTGTCTTCACCTTAGGGTCCGTTTGATCTGCGCCAAGCCGTTGTCAGGTTATTAATTGTTGGTATTCACTCTATTGGCAAATTGGAATATCGCTCATAAAAACGCTGATACAGCGCTTGCTGAGTACCAAACAAGTCAATCAAGCGCCCTTGAATAAACGCTTCTTGTAACTGATTGGTTCGCATATCCAACGCATCACCACCCGAGATAAAAAATGTCGCATCTTTGCCAGCTTCCAGTGTGCCAACGCGGTCATCCACGCCCAGAATTTTGGCGTTATGAGCGGTGATCATCGACAAGGCAGTTTCACGATCAAGCCCGTAGCCTGCGGCTGTGCCAGCAAAAAATGGCAGATTGCGCTGAGAGTTGAGATCAGTTTCGCCACCGCCTATGCCCACTAGAATGCCTGCTTCATGCAACTGAAACGGAACCTTATATTGCTCGTCAACGTCGTACCATTCCTGGGCAGGCAGCGCGTGCACAGACTCGTACACAACCGACACTGATTCAGCTAGCAACAGATCTTTAACCTTCAGGGCATCGCGCCCGCCTACTACAACAATATCGCTGACACCGTAACTGCGGGCAAACTGCACACTGGCGATAATGTCACGGGCATCATTGGCGTGGATAAACAACTTGGCATCGCCGCTAAACAAGGGTTGCATGGCTTCAAGGTTCAGGTTGAATGGCGAGCCCGTATAAGTGCGTGCATCCTGAAACAAGCTGTGCAGCATTTGTGTCATGTACGGGTAATCGGTGTTATCCGCATTTTCAAATACACCGGTGGTTTCATTACGTTGTCGTCTGATTCTGGCCGGCCAGTTCATATGCATGGCAGCATCGGACTTTAGTAATGAGTCTTCCCAGTTCCAGCCATCCAGTTTGAATACGCTTGATCTGCCTGAAATCAAACCGCCTTCAGGGGTAACACCCGCGGTCAAAATACCGTTAAACCGGAAAGTTGGTATCAATTCGGAATCGGTGTTGTAGGCGATCGCCGAGCGCACACTGGCATTGATGTCGCCAGTTTCCACCACATCATTGGTGGCACGCAGATTAGCCACTTCCGACAGACCCAACTCGGTATTGGGCAACACAAAACCCGGATACACATGCAAGCCTTGCAGATTGATGAGCTGGTGATTAAAAAATTCGGGGCGATTGTTATCAGTACCCACATAGGTGATTACCCCCTTATCAAAAGCCAGCACACCGTTATTGATGACAGTGCCATCGCCCACATGAATCGTGGCATTGGTGATTGCTATGGGCTCCGCCTGATCAGGCGCTGGCGTTGGCACAATGGCCTGCGACATGGGTACGCAAACGGTCAGCAACGTTGTCAGGATTAAAGCTGAGTAGGTGCGCATGGGTTTACTCCTGGTTTGCTGCAGTAATTTTGGAAATGATTCTGGCACGTTCATCGGCAATATTGCGTCGTAACTGCTGATCGCGCGCACGATCAAAATAGGCAACACCATCGACCCAGGTGGTTTGTGCCAAGGCATACACTGACAAAGGATGGTCATTCCACAGCACCAGGTCGGCGTCTTTACCCACCCGGATACTGCCCATTCTGTCGTCGAGATGCAGCAATTTGGCAGGATTCAGAGTGACCATTTTTAAGGCATCTGACTCGCTGACTTCGCCATACTTGACCATTTTTCCGGCTTCCTGATTCAGGCGGCGCGACATCTCTGCGTCATCCGAGTTCAATGCCACCACCATGCCGGCCTGTTGCATCAGCGCCGCATTGTAGGGAATCGCCTCACGCACCTCCCATTTATAAGCCCACCAATCGGCAAAAGTAGAACCACCGGCCCCATGTTCTGCCATTTTGTCAGCGACCTTGTAACCTTCCAGAATGTGCGTGAAGGTGTTGATCGTAAAATCAAAACTGTCTGCCACGTGCAGCAGCATATTGATCTCTGACTGTACGTAGGAATGCGCTGTCACGTAACGCTCACCGTTTAATACTTCCAGCATGGCCTCATTCACCAGATCACGCCGAGGGGCAACTGCTCTGCGACGCTGCGAGGCAGACAAGCTGTTGTAGCTGTTCCAACGCTGCTCATACTCACGCGCCTGACTGAAGGCATCAATAAAAACCTGTTCCACACCCATGCGCGTCTGGGGATAACGCACAGAGGCGGGGTTGGTGCTGCGTTTAACATTTTCACCCAGTGCAAATTTGATGAACTCGGCACCATTTTCAATGCGCAGGCCTTGTGGACTGAGTCCCCAGCGCATTTTGATCAAGGACGATTGCCCACCAATCGGATTGGCTGAACCGTGTAGCTGCTGTGCGGCGACAACACCGCCTGCGAGGTTGCGATAAATATTGACGTCTTGCGAATCGACCACATCGCGAATGCGCACCATGCTGGAGTTAGTCGCCCCTTCATTAATCGCAAACAATGCAATATGGGTATGTTCATCAATGATGCCAGGCGTCAGATGCTGGCCTGTTCCATCAACGACCAGCGCATTACCTGCATCAAGATTGTTACCAATAGCAGCGATCTTGCCCGCGCGTACCAATACATCGGTCTGAATGATGCCTTCATCTTCGTTGGTCCACACCGTGGCGCCTCGAATCAGGGTATCTTGTGGCACTGGCAAGGTTTCGCTGCCATAAGCGGCAAAGGGATACAGAACTGGCGATGGCAAGGCTACTACAGCGTCGTCTGCAGCTTGCTGTTCACTGATTACTTCTGGCAGATCGGCGATCCGACTTAACTGCCAGGTAATGGCCTCACCCGTTGCAGTCAAGCCGCTGCCCTGCCAACCATTAGTGTTTGCCCAACCGCTCAGTCTGGTACTGCCAGCATCCTCTGCAAGACCAAAATTGATGGTCATCAATTCAGGCGTCAAGTTTATCGAGATATGAGCACCCTCAATCGCGTCAACACCCGTGGCGTCCATCAATTTGCCGTCGGGTTTGCCCGCTTTAAAGTCAATATTCACGGCCAAGCGACGCTCCCCTGCAATCAGCTCATAACGGCCACGATACGACTCCGGGCTGTCTGATAGCACATAGCGCTGACCTTGCACCCAGTTCTCTAACAGCCGGGTGCCATCACCAAACAAAGGCCCGGATGCCACCAACAGATTGGCGAGACGGCCCGTTTGCAGGCTGCCCACCCGATCGTCGACGTTCAACATCTCAGCGGGCACTTGTGTCAACGCCGCGATTGCCACGTTGGCTGGCAAACCATTACGCACGGCGAGACGAATATTGTCGTGAAATTTTTGTTCCGCACCTGCACTGGTAATAGCAAATCGGATGCCCTGCTCGTGCAGCAGGCGCAAATTGAAGGGTGCCAGCTCCCAGTGTTTCAGGGCTGTGAAAGACACATCATCCGCCACAAACGGATCGGCCACCTCAGGTGCGTCCGGAAAATTCACCGGCACTATCAAACTGGCACCTGTTGCTGCCAGCTCTGGTGCGCGTTGATAGGCATCGTTACCTGTTTTAATCAGATACTCGGCACCAAACTCTCTGGCCACATCATGCAGGGTAAGTGCCTGATGCCAATTGCTGACGTCCATGACCTGTGGCAAAGACCGATTTTTGATCCAGGCTTCCAAAGATTCGTCCACAAAAGGTCGTGGATTATGTTGTTCAAACCACTGAGCATCCAGGTAGGTTTGACGAAGCAGCGCGATGGCGCCCATCAAGGATGACGGCAGTGATTGCCGTGAACTGCCTTTGCTCAGCGAATAATGTGCGGCGGCATCGGACAATAAAACAGACTCATTGGCATTTTTACTGCCGAGCTGAACCAGACTGGACGTGCCTCTGGCGATACCATCAGCGCGCAAACTCAGCACGGTGGTAAAACCCAGTTTGCGCAGTTCCTCGGCGCGTTTTTGATCAGGTTTGAACTCTTCGACAGCGCGGTAATGTGCACGAATGGCATCGTTGGCGTTATACGCCAAGCCGCTGGATTCCAGAACCTCTGCCCCTCCACCCATGGCAGGGCGCCCAAGTGCAGGCAGGCCATAACCGGTGTTTATGTCGATCAAGCCCGGATAGACATACCGACCAGCCAGATCAATCACAAAATAGCCCGCCGGCACGGTGGCAGAAGACAGCACATCCACAATGACGCCATCACGGATCAACAAGGTGCCGTTCTCCAACAATTGACCGCCTGGCAGATAAAGCGTCGCCCCGGTCAGTGCAAGCGCTTCGTTGCGGTTATCTGCAATGCCATTGGGTCTTGCGGTTTCTTGCGCAATCACCAAAGACGTTGTTGCGATCAATACCACCAGACTCACAACAACACGTCTGATCAAAAAATTCACCATGGGTACACTCCGATGTGGCGAGGTAATGCGCCATCATAGAAGCTTGCGGGGAAGAGTTCAAAAAAAACGCCTATTGGCTGAGGGTCAGCAAACAACAGGCGTAAGTACTACACACTAACCGCAATTTTGCGATCAGCCAAGGATTATGCAGAGAACTGTGCAACCATCTCGCGCAAACTCGTCACATCGCTTACCAAACGCTTACTGGCCTCGGATGTTAACGACGACGCCTCACTGGTTCTGTCGGAGTGTGTCTGTATATTCACCAGATTACGTGTCACTTCCTCGGCAACTGCACTTTGCTCTTCAACCGCAGTTGCAACCTGGAAGGTCATGTTTCTGATCGACGATACCGCCTGACTGATACTGCTGTAAGAACTGCCAGCCGCGTCATTAAAGTGCACACACTGCCGGGCCTTATCTTGCGCTTCGCCGATGCTGGTAATACACGTGCGGGTGCTGGACTGAACCTTATTGATCAAGGCTTTGATTTCTACCGTTGACTTCTGGGTACGACTGGCGAGTGTACGCACTTCGTCCGCAACAACAGCAAAACCACGGCCTTGCTCACCTGCTCGCGCGGCTTCAATCGCAGCATTGAGTGCCAACAAATTTGTTTGTTCTGCAATGCTGTTGATCAC
>DITX01000095.1:10203-14182 GCA_002422225.1 Gammaproteobacteria bacterium UBA6173 | reverse complement strand
AAAGTTCTGCCTGCTGGCGCTGAATCGCATTGTCAGTGGCATGCACAGCTTTGGCTGAATTGTTAGCAATTTCCGACAATCGATTCGATGACTCATCTACCCTGGTTAAAATTTATCTGGGCAGCCATTACAATAACTGCATCGCCTGATGCCAGCGCACTGAACTCAAATACATCTGGTAGGCATGTGCAGCAGCGGCAATCAACAGCGCAATAAGGGCGAGTATAGATTGGTCACCGGTTACCGCCAGCACCATACCCAGTGTCGTCAACATTAAAACCACCAGAATGACAGGGTAAAAGTCGCGCAAGGTGGCAGGTTGTAAACCATCAAAATAGGCGCTGTTTTCTCTCTCAAGGCGAGCACGGCGCAAAATCGATTGCAGCGTTACCGGCATAAGGCTAAACAACATAGCCAGCAGCACAAACCACACGGGTAGGGAGTCCAAGCCCAACGATGCGATCAAGGTAAATTCAATAATACCCACAAAAAACGGGATGACTGAGTCACCGGGCGTGGGCGTCCAGCTAAATCTCATGGTCATGCTGCTGTATAACAACCAGATCAGGATAATGCCCATCAATGTGACGCCGATCTGTAGCCAGCTTAAAAATGCTGACCAACCAAACACCAGCAGATCCGGTTCAGCACGGATGTGGGCCCATAATAACTCTAACGCCAGTGCCTGAATGATACTGAGCAAAGTTAGCAGTACCATGGGCATCTGTTGTTTGGCACGTTCACGCATAAACATCTCCCGGCTAGTTTATTTTTATTGCCTGGCCATAGGTATCCACAAAAATCGTTGGCATTCGGCGGGCTTTACCACTACTCAATTCGATACAGACAAACGTACTGCGTGCGCGCAATAAAGTCATCTGATCTGCAGGTCGGATAATTTGAAAATGACGCGTGAGACGCAACTTGTTGTCAGATTCAGTAATCCACGTAGCCACCATCACTTGATCAGCCAGATAAGCGGCAGCCAGATAATCAATCTCGTGGCGCAGCACCACCATGGCGCGATCCAGAGTTTTATATTCTGCCACACCCAATCCCAGAGATTCAGAGTGACGCCAGGCACAACGCTCCAACCAGCGCACATACGCGGCATTGTTCACATGGCCCAGTTCATCAATATCTGAGTTATCGACGTTGATAGCCTCCACAAATGGCAAGCTTTTGTCCCAATTCACCAAACACTCTCCCATCAATCATTCTGAGTAAGAGCTTATCAAAAATCATCAAGGCACATGTCAGCAATTGATTTGCAGATCCTGGTTCCGATGCATTTTTACAGCTTTGTTACGCTTACCCATGAATTTACAGCGGAAACCTTACACCTTGTTGCCTTACGCTGGTGACAATAAATTCATAAGCCAGATGAGCAACTTTTATGAATAAACGTCGAATCGCCGTCATTGGACTAGGCCGCTTCGGGGCCACCATGGCGTTGGAAGCACAAGCCAATGGCATGGAGGTTCTTGCCATGGACATCAGCGAAGACAAAGTAAATGAAATCGCAGACCACGTCAGCGAAGCTATTATTGCCGACAGTACCAACGCCAAAGCAATCGCCGCCATCGACTGGCGTCAATTCATGACGGTGATTGTTGCCATTGGTAGCGATGTCAAAAACAGCATGATGACGGTGATACATTTACAGGAAGTAGGTGTGCCGGACCTCTGGTGCAAGGTACAGGACAAATATCATGCATCACTCATGAAACGATTGGGTGTGCAACGCATTATCAGTCCTGAAGAGGAAATGGCAAAACGCGCAAGCTTGTCGTTACGCTATCCCGATATGTCGCAACAAATGATGCTGGGTGAAACTCAGTATCTGGCCGAAGTAAAAATCATACAGCGCATTGATAAAAAAGACTTTCTGAACGCGATCTATCGTCAAGGTCACCTGCTGGTGGCGATCAATCATAAACAAGACAAGATGTATCATCCCGCGACTGAGGTGCCAGTTTGTTTGTATCCGGGTGATAGCGTTTTATTGTTGAGCAATGGTGGCGAAACAAAAACACGTGAAGGATTTATATGGCAATCACTCACGTCGTAAGTCATCACAGCTTTTGGCGTTCTGCCGGTGGGGTGTTATTAAAATTTTTTGTTAGCGGCGCTCTGCTTGGGACATTTTTGCTGATGCTGCCCTTTTCTCGGCAACATGATTTGCCTGTGTTGGATGTATTTTTTACAGCAGTTTCCGCTATCACGGTCACTGGGTTAACCACATTGGATACAGGTAGCAACTTTTCCTGGTTGGGTCAGACAATCATCGCACTGCTGATTCAAGCCGGCGGTCTGGGGTATATGTTGATTGGGACAATTACCTTGTTGGGCAAAGACAAGTTTGTTTCGTTGCGGCGACAGTCAGCATTGGGCGTCACCATTCAAATTAATGACGGTCTGTCTCTTTTTACCTTGATTCGTTTTGTAATTGCCTTCTCGCTGGTGTTAGTCAGTGCCCTGGCTATCATCCTGGCTATCTTCTGGGTCCCCGCATACGGCTGGAGCGAGGGAATTGGTAAATCAGCCTTTCATGCTGTTTCCTCATTTAACAACGCTGGATTTTCACTGTTTCCAGATTCTTTAATGACGGCCGCAGGTGGGCAGCTGATGCTGGCAGTTCACGCACTGGGATTTATTTTGGGCGGCATTGGCTTTACCGTGATTTATGAAATGGCTCGTGGCAGTCGGCTCAGTATTCATACCCGCATTATGATTTATGGGACGTTAATCCTGCTTGTGATTGGCCCATTAATAATCTTACTTTTTGAAACTGACAACACCAGTTTGGGCACGGGATGGGAACGGCTGGGGCACGCCTTTTTTCAAGCCGCTACCACACGGACCGCTGGATTTAATTCAGTCGATATTGCATCCATGAGCAACGCAAGTCACGTGTTTATGATGATCAATATGGTCATAGGTGCAGGACCGGGTTCGACGGCTGGCGGTCTACGCTTGACTACTTTTGTCTTATTGGTTGCCGGTCTGACAGCAGCTTTGCAAGGTCGGCATACAACCCGCCTGCTGGGTAGAACATTGCAAGTGGAAAATCTCTTGCGTGCATCGGGCATTCTGATACTAACCTTGGCTTTATTATCGACCATCAGCCTATTGATGTTGGCGCTTGAACCTACTCAGGATGCACTGGCAATCGTATTCGAAACAGTATCAGCGCTAGGCACCGTCGGACTATCTCTGGGCATTACGGGTACATTAGGTGAGCCAGCAAAACTGCTGGTGATTATTGTGATGATGATTGGAAAAGTATCACCTGTTGTGTTGTTTGGCGCATTAGCCGGACGCGGCCAAAGCCCGCTTCGTTATGCGGGTGGTGAAATAACAACAGGATGATTGTTCTGAACATCAATAAATCGATAACCGACACCAGGCTCTGTTTCGATGTAAACCGGATTGCTGGCGTCATCACCCAATCGTGAACGAAGTCTGCCGACCAGAATGCGCAGGTAATGAGATTGTTCCTCGTATGACACACCCCAAATCTGTCGTCCCAACCATGATTGGGTCAGCAGTTGACCAGCATGCTCAGTCAAATGTCTGAGCAATGCAAACTCCTTTTTTGAGAGCCTGATATCTTCACCATGCAAAGTGACATGTCGATTGGCGTAGTCAATTGCAAGGCCCTTTGCAACAAATGTCTGGTTCACAGCAATCGCCGATGATTGCAGAAGCCGCCTGATTCTCGCGAGGAGTTCAAGCACACTAAAGGGTTTGACGACATAGTCGTTTGCACCGCTGTCCAGCGCTAAAACTTTGTCAGACTCTTTATCTCGTACTGATAAAACGATGATTGGAACTGCAGAAAATTCCCGAATATGCCGGAGCACATACTGACCATCCATATCAGGCAATCCCAAGTCAAGAATGATCAGATCTGGCTGCGCCAACCCAGCTTGCGCAATACCATCACGCCCATTGAGTGCCGATACCACATCATAGC
>DITX01000095.1:907-10173 GCA_002422225.1 Gammaproteobacteria bacterium UBA6173 | reverse complement strand
CTCATACAAGTACCCGAATCGCCATTCAAGGTATCCAATATCATCAACTTTCCACCATGTGCACCAATCATTCCTTTGGCAATTGCAAGTCCCAATCCTTCGCCTGCCTGATGTTGATCCCCTCTTCCCAAGGTTTCAAAAAAATCGAAGGCGGTTTCGCGATTGACCATAGGAATGCCTGGGCCATGATCAACAACATCAATCACAATGGCTTCATCCGACTGCCTGGCGTTTATAGAAACCGACTCGCCAGAGCTGTTAAACTTTACGGCGTTGTCGACAAGATTATAAATGGCTTGCTCCAACAAAGCCGGATGCACTGTAAGCGGTGAAAGTGACTCCGGTAGACTAATCTCCAGCCGCGCATTAGGCCATGCACGCATAATGCGTTTTCTGACCACATTAATAATTTCTGATAAATCAATAGTCTGGCGATCAATTGGCAAATCGCCATAACCCAAGCGTGTCATATCCAGAAGATTCTGAATATATTTCTCCAAACGTCGGGATTCCTCCAGCATGGATTTGACCAGCTCTACCTGGTCTTGCTCTGTGAGGTCCTGACGCAAATCCAGCAGCGTGGACCCGGCACCCACAATGGTAGCAAGCGGTGTTTTCAAGTCATGCGATAACGAGGAAGTCAGCGCTGTCCGTAACAATTCGCGATCTTTGTCTGCCCGTGCACGCGCTAACTCACGGTCAGTGTTTGCTTGAGCATCGATTCGTCGTCGTAACAAATCAGTTTGATGACCAATTAGCATGGAGACAATCAGAAAAACCAAGGCGGTTAGCACATCATTCAACTCTGCCATAACAAAGCTATAACGTGGCTCGGTAAAAAAATAGTTAAAGCAAAGTGCGCTGGTCAGACCACAAAGTATGGCACTTGAAAGATTGGCGCGGGTCGCAAACACCGTGACAAGAAGTAAAAATGACAGTAACGAAACGGTATAAGCCATTGTTGGCAAAAGCAAAACTAATAACAAAGCGAATAATGGCGGCGCGCACAGTGCGATCACCATGTACGATGCTTGTGTTTTATGGAGCCATAGACTCATAGAAATGTCCCAATTTATCGGCTGATACGACATACGCTTTTTTTAAGTATGCCTTCGCAGATGGCAGCATACACCCACATGGTTTATCCTTCGACTTGCAGATGCCAGATGATATTAGACAAACAAGGATTTGAATGTGGAACTTGTAGTATTTGACTTGGACGGCACCCTGCTGGGCGCAGACCATCGAATTTCCGACTTCACTGCGGACACGCTCAAACGACTGACCGCCAACAATATTGCATACACAGTGGCAACTGGACGTAACCTGCACTCTGCGCAAGAAATTATCCGAGGACACGGATTTTTATTACCACATATCTATATCAATGGCGTGATTGTCTGGGATCCGGGCAGTGAATCACTGTCATTGGCTAATTTCCTGAGTAACGATGAAGCGGAACATGTCATTCGGGCGGCTATCGCTGAAAACGTTACACCCTTTGTGCATTGCGTGACGGAAGATCATAGACACTTTATTTACCACCCGCCCGTGCAGCATGAGTTTGAGCAGCGACTGGTGGACATGTTCTTTTCCAGATTGGTCTCAAACGTACTACCTTTACAACAAATGCCGGCCAAATCACAAATTACCAACATCAGTATGCTTGGCACCAATCCGACCATTTCGGCCATTGAACTCAATATTTCAGATGAAGCTCACCTGGTGGCTTATTCCGGCATGGCCATGGAAAACAAGAACCTGAAATGGATGGATATTCATCACAGCCAGGCCAGCAAAGGCAATGCTTTAAAACAACTGGGTACCCGTCTGGGTGCCAGCCGCATCCTGTGTTTTGGAGACAGTGATAATGACCTCAGCATGTTTGCCATGGCAGATGAAGCCTACGCACCTGCCAATGCCAAAGACGTCGTCAAAGCCGCATCAACCAGTGTCATCGGCCATCATGACGAAAACGGCATTGCTGTGTTTTTGCGCGAGCGCTTTAATCTGTGATCATTTAAGGTTCTGATCACTTCAGGCTCTGATAACTTCAGGTCCTGATAACGTCTGGTTCTTGTTAATTGGCAGGTGGAATACCGTCCACGCGTGCGATGGCAATGCCACTCTCACCAGCAACGGCATACAGCAAAAAGACCTGCCCCTCTTCTTCAAACACCGCCGGATCACGCAATTGATTGGCCGGCACCGTAATATCACCTCTGACCGAAGGTAGCACCGGCAAATCAGCGCCCTCCCAAGGGTGCTCCGGTCTGAGCACTTCAACAGTCTCCGACTCTGACCATGCAGTCCAGTCATCACTCATGCTAATCGTGGTCAGCAAAATACTTTCCGGGGCATGGCCCACCCGCGTCCAGAACACATACAGGGTGTCGCCACGCACCAACACCGCTGAGTGTCGCATGTCATTGTTAAAGAAGCGCGGGCCTTCCTCAAACCCGGTGTAAGCATCCACAGATCGATAGAAAAAGCCCGGCATCGCCAGACCGTACCAATGCTCCTTATACAGAAACGTGCGGAAATAAGGTCTACCCAGAATCTCCGGCTCCCCCTCAAAATCAACGCCATTTGAAGAACGTGCCAAACGCGTCACCTGCACCATCGGCTCACGCCCATGCACGTACATCACCAGCTCTTTGCGATCCTCACGCACAATCACATCCGGCGACGCGATATGCGCATACGCGGGCACCACACTGTCTTCCGGCACAGAACAAGGCGGACAGGTCTCCGGAAAAAATGACTGCGACAACTGCAAAGTCCCAGGCGAATACACCGTCCAGGGACCCGTCACTTCATCCGCATACGCAAGCCGGATGTACTCACCTTTATGTTCAGAAAAATAAAGATAGTACTTGCCCAGCGGGTTCTCCACCCAGTTCGGCACACGAATCAACGACGGCCCCTGAATATTGGTCCCCATGCGCGCATCCATGTCCGCCGTGATAATGGGCCTGTCGAGCAAACGAGTAACCGTCACCCGCGACAAATCCTGAGCCTGCAGCGCAACACCTGCAGACCCTATCCACAACACAAAAACAGCACAAAAGATTTTGCCAATTACCAACAACAAAGCCACCTTAAACCATAATGAGCCACACCAACCAGCGAGTCCCAAAATCGACAACGCGCCCCCAGAACGCAATTCCGGAGTGAGCAACGGGAGCCAGGCACTGTGCCGGATCAATCAGGCCGCGCTCATCCTCTGCTGATCCGACCGAAAAGTGCGAGGATTGTCCGAGTCCCGAGCGGCGCAGCCGCGAAGGTCGAGTTCCGCAGCACCGGTCGGATCAGCAGAGGATGCGGCCGATCCGACACGGTGCCTGGCTCCCGTTGCGGCCCCCGCTTAGGTTTCCGTTGCACACTCTGCCTGAGTTCAGCGCAACCGCGCAGCAATCTCCCGCACTGTCGAAGCCAACTGCATATAACGCTTCTGAGTCATCCCCTCAAAGCCACCCGCACTACCCGCCAACGACACCGCCAACGCCTCCAATTGCTCAGCACCCGCCGCATCCAAGCCATTACCGTCCTCAAACACCGTTGCCGCACGATCCAACGCCGCCGTCAACGCCTGATCCTGCGCCGCAGGCAAAGCATCATCACGACGCAACTGATCCATGTACGCACGCGCCACAACCGGCTCAGCCGGCCAATCGATTTGACGCTGCTGCTGAGGATTGTGCAACACAGCCGTTGCTGTCAGATTTGCAGCTGCAATTTCATTTTCAGTCAGGAAATTACTTGGCACCAACTCAAACACATCCACACCACGTGCAATCTCTGTCCCGTAAATCACACCCTTATACCAGTAAGACGACCAATACCCGCCCATCACCAATTCTTCCGAATCAACCGGGCCACGGTCAAAAAACGCAATTTCGCGCGGGTTAGACGAATCGGTAAAATCCATCACTGAAATGCCCCCTTGGTACCAGGATTGCACAAAAATGTCGCGACCTGGCACCGGCACCAGCGAACCGTTGTGAGCGACACAATTCTCTTCCTCAGATTGTGGCGCAGGCATTTTATAGTGAGCACGGAATTCGAGCTTGCCATCCACGATGTCATAAATAGCATTGCCGCCCCAGTTCATAGGGTCGAATGACCGACAACGGGCACGCGAACCACCGCCCCACTCGTCAGTGAACAACACCTTGGTGCCATCATTATTAAAGGTTGCCGAGTGCCAATAGGCAAAACCGGTATCAATCACCTGATCAAGGCGCTGCGGATTCAAAGGATCGGAAATATCAAACAAAATACCGTTACCCGAACAGGCACCTGCCGCAACGCCCAGTTGCGGGAATGCAGTGATGTCATGGCAATGATTGGTTTCACCGGTACGGTTAGTATCCGGACCATGGTCGCCGCCTTCCCACAAGGATGCAATCACCCCGGTTACCGGATCGGCAAACACCTGAGGCCGACTGACAATACGCGCATTTTCCGGGTTGTTTACCGGGATTTCGACAACCTCGATGCGGAATCGTGCTGAATCTTCATCCTTAAACGGCGACTCATCAATGCAACCATCCAGCTCTTCACCCGGGCGTACATAACTGGTACCTGAAATGTAGACCAGAAATTTGCCGTCGTCATCTGGATCCTTTACGACGGTATGTGTATGAGATCCACGGCAGGTCTGAACGGCTGCGACCTGAATAGGCATTCTGAAATCACTGACATCAAAAATGCGGATACCGCGGAAACGTTCGCCACTGACGCGTTCTGCCACACCTTCCAGCCCGCAATCCAGACGACCACGATTCTGCTCTACTGACATGATCAGCAGATTACCAACCACCGAGACATCGCCCTGACCACCCGGACAAACGACAGAGCTCAAGTGCACGGGACGCAATGGATTGCTGATATCGTAGGCATTAAAACCGTGATAGTTACCCGCGATCATGACATCGCCTGAAAACGCCATGTCGGTGTTAGCAAAATCAAGCAGACTGGGCCTTGGCTCGGCTTCTTCATCATCTTCACCCGCCGCCTCGCCTGCCTGATTCAGTCGGCTCATTGGCAAACCCATGGGGTTGGCTGGATCAAAAAAACCATCCGGCTTGGGTAATGCCGCCAGCAGATTCATGTTCATTGACGCTTGACCCGCGTCGTAGTAGCCCGCACCAAGCCCGACTCGGGGATCGGGCGAAAACGTCGCCAGCATGGCTGTCATGCGCTCAATTTCGCTGTTCTGCTCGGTCTTGACCTCAGAAATGAATTCAAACAACACGGGATCCTGCGCGGTGCCTTGTTTGGCAAGCAATTCATCCACCATGGTGATCGCGCCCTGATGGTGTTTGATCATGAACTGCATAAATAGCGTGTCAAACTGATTACCTTGCGCCGCGCGCAAATTTGCCAACTCGGCATCAGTCAACATGCCAGCCATGGTTGAGTGACCTGAGTGATGAGCATGTGCCGAGCGATCAGCCGCCGGTGGTATGACAGATTGGCCCTGCTCCTCCAGCCAGTCCACCATAAACTGCATTTCATCATCTTGAGAGGCTGAAATGCGTTCGCCCAGTTGACGAACCTCATCACGCTGACTGCGCCCCTCGATCATGGCGGTCATCTGAACAGCCTGATCGTGGTGCATGATCATGTCCTGCATAAATGTGACATCGGCGTCAGTCACGCGAGTGCCAGCTAAGGCAGAGGCCTCCTCGACACTGATCTGGCGACTGACCTGACCGGGTGCACCTGGCTGGATAATCGGCGGCTGGGCAAAAGCCTGACCTGCAGCAAACAGGGAAACAGTTGAAATTGCTAATGTTAAGCGTGTGTGACGCAACATGGTTGTCTCCGTGAACCGTTCCAATTTAAACGGAAGGCTACAACGGAAATGATCTGGAATCTACTGGCAAAACAACATAGTTGTCAGGACGACTCATCCCACATGTTGCCAGACCAGCACGTGATATTGAGTCCAGCCACGACGCAGGCAAATCTGCAACGCGGTGCCACCTGACATGTTTTGCCAATAGGCCCAAGGCAAAGGCAAACGTGTAAGCTGGCTGACCAGAAACAATACGATCGGATGAAACGATCGGGTATACGCCGACAAGTTGCTGGCATGCTGGAGTTTGAACCCAGCGCGTGCAGCGCCGGAAATTGCCTCATCGGGGGTGATCANNTGACTCAAAAAGTCATCACAAATCACTAAACAGCCGCCAGGTTTTATACAACGGGCAGCCACCTCAAAAAATGTATCTGCCGACCGGGCGTGGACAAAAGACTCAATCGCAAACGCCGCATCAACGGCTTCCAGCGCAGGCATTGCTGCAAAATCACCCTGCATAAACCGCACTCTATTGCCCAACCCCAGCTGCTCGGCACGTTGTGTTGCCAGCTTCTGTTGCTCGGCACTGATGGTAATGCCCGTCACATCTGCATTCAGTGCAGAGGCCAACCATGTGGATGTCCCCCCCACCCCGCATCCCAGATCCAGCACATGGGCTCCTGGCTCTTTGATACAAGCCTGCAAGGCATGTGCGACTTGCACATTCAGATAATTAAACGCCTCGGCTTTATTGGTCACACCTGGCGCCCAGATTGCGCGGTGGATAGCTGCCACATCACCACTCCCCCCCAGATCCAGAAACAGACGGGTATTCTTGTTGTAGTACGCAGCAATATCATCCACGCTGGCTTCTGGCACTTTCCGAGACTCGGACATGTTTACAAATTTCCAATCAAAATTGAGAGTTTTCCGGGCACTTGTGTATTACCGCCTGCATGCCTATGATCAGCGACTACAGGTGTTACGTATAGCCTGACACCCATCGTAATTACAATCATTAGAAAAAAGGAAAAAAAATGGAACTGGTAGCAATTGTGGTGTTAGTAGCATTGATTCAGTACACCGTATTTGGTGTATTGGTGGGACGGGCTCGCATGAAATACAAAGTTGAAGCACCTGCAGTGTCAGGCGATCCAATTTTTGAACGTTATTACCGTGTGCACATGAATACCCTGGAAAGTCTCGTATTCTTTTTGCCTTCCATCTTTATTTTTGCTACCTATATCAGCGCTGAAATTGCATCAGGTCTGGGCGTGGTATTTATTATCGGCCGCCAGTTGTATCTGCGCGCTTATGTCAATGACCCGAAAGCTCGCGGGTTGGGCTTTATGCTGACGTTTCTCCCATCAGTCATACTTGCGCTGGGTGGCATTGCCGGGGCAGTGATGAGTTACGCCGGTTAATCTGGCACTGTTATGACGCAAAGCCCGATAATTCGACAACTGCAGCGCGAGACAAGCAGAATCGGTTTATCGGGTTTTGTCACGTTTGCTGTGTTGGCACTGATTTTGTGGGCCAACACAACACCCACCACAGGTTTCTCCTGGTTTATTGTCAGTACATTTTTCTGGCTGCTGGTGATTGCACAAACCTTTAAAAGGCTGGCCCTGAACCGCAGCAATACAGACACAGCCTTGTTCACCAAACTTGGCTGGGCCAACCACATGACGATCACACGTGGCTGGCTGATCGCAGCGTGTGCTGGCCTGTTGGTCACGCCAACGCTACTGGAAAACTCAGCATCTGTGGTCTGGGCTGCTGCGGCGGCATACTCTATCGCCGCCATTTTTGATCGACTTGATGGCTTTGTAGCACGCAAAACTCAACAAAGCACTCAGCTAGGCGCTGAACTCGACACCGTGTTTGACGCCTTGGGTCTCATGGTAGCGCCATTGCTGGCTTTGCAACTTGGGAAAATCCACTGGACCTACCTACTGGTAAGTGTCGCCTACTACCTTTTTGTAATCGGCATCAAAATCCGAAACCACAATCAACTTGTTGTTTACCCACTGGCTCCCAGCGAATTGCGCCGAACACTGGCCGGGTTCCAGATGGCGTATATTGCCGTTGTGCTGTGGCCACCGTTTAATCCTGACGTCACTGTTCTAGCCGGGTTTGGCTTTATGTTACCGCTGCTGGCGGGATTTCTGATGGATTGGTGGGTAGTCAGCGGTCGTCTTCATCCGTATGCACCGGATGGCAGCAGCATTTTCGCCCGGCTAAAATCTTTCACCAACACATACTTGCTGCCGTTGATCCGGTTTGTATTGTTTTTGACGCTCATGCTTACCTGGGCAGACGCCTCAGTCGCACATCGATTTATTCTGTTTGTTTTGGTGTTATCTGCTTTGATGATGGTGTCTGGGCTTGCCGGGCGCGCCGGCGCGATGTTGATGCTGATGGTATTGGCGTGGCACAGCCCCTTGCCTCTGGATCAAGCGCCGTTTGCCTTGTGTTTGTTTATCTCGATTGCCATCTTACTGCTCGGCTGCGGCCGCTTCAGCCTGTGGCAGGCGGATGATCACTGGGTCAACCGACAGGATAGTGCCTGATGCCACAGTATCATTGGACCGGTACAGTGCTCTGGATCGTGGCCCTGGCGCTAGTTGTCTGGACATTAAGTCAGATGCCCATCGCTGAAATCGGCATAACACTCCGTGAATTGACTTGGGTCGATTGGAGTGCATGGTTGCTCGTGAATATTCTGGTGATTGTAGTGGGCAACCTGCGTTGGTTGACCCTAACGCGCATGGTGGGCGGAGCAGTCGGTTTTATCAGGTTGTTACTGATACGACAAGCAGGCCAGACTGTCAGTTTTATAACACCTGGCCCGCAATTTGGGGGCGAACCCCTGCAAATCTATTGGCTATATAAACACACCGGCATGGCGATTCATCGCGCGGTGCTTGCACTGGGGCTGGATCGTTTTTTTGAGCTCTGGATCAACTTTCTGATGCTGATACTGGGCGTGAGCCTGTTGATGCTATGGGTCCCTTCTATTAACGGACTTGAAAGTGATACCAGCAACTGGCAACGCATATTATGGATCATCTCTGCGGCGCTACTGCTGTTGTCTGTGCTGGCAGTTTTGACATTAAAACAACCGGCATTGATATCCAGACAATTGGAAAAACTCAGTGCACGCTGGTTGAGCAGCCCCCGACTGACGTCGCTGGACGACCATTGGCAATCTCTGGGCAGCGACCTCAGAACTGCTATTCGCTCACAAAAACCTGCGTTGTTCGCAGCGCTGATGTATTCATTCGCAGGCTGGGCACTGATTGTTTTTGAGATGTGGCTGGTAGTTGGTTTTTTTGAAATCCAGCTGCAAACCCGTGAATTGATCCTGATTCTGGTCGCCATGAGACTGGCACTATTGCTGCCGCTTCCAGGAGGTATTGGCACACTGGAAGCATCTGTATTCTGGTCCTTCCAG
>DITX01000095.1:0-789 GCA_002422225.1 Gammaproteobacteria bacterium UBA6173 | reverse complement strand
CGCTCGCAGATGATGCGGCTGAAATGTTCAATGCTTGGATTCAATCCCGCAAACTCAGGTTTATCGTTTAACAGGCTGTCTTTGAAATCCTTCACAATACTGTCCAAGGCTGCTTCGATATCAACAATATCCACCAGATATCCGTGTTGATCCAACTCGGCAGCTTCGATACTGATTTCGGCAACATAGTGGTGGGCATGGGGAAAATTTTCGCTCCCCCAATCGCCTCCAATCAGAAAGTGACTGGCAATAAAATCTTTGGTGACGGCAACGGTATACATAACATTCCTTGAATTTAAAAATACGCACAAACTGCGAAGGCTTTTGTTAATACTCAAACACCGCTTGCAGAACCTGATCGGGATTTTTGTCCAGGCTTTGGTAAAGCAAACGGGCGTCATCTAAGGGATAACGGTGTGTAATCAACTGCTGGGGGCAAAGTTGGCGAATCATTTGCCAGGCAACTCCAAATCGGCGGGTCTTGTCCCAGCGCGCACTGAGATTTGACGCCAGGCTACTGACCTGACTGGTACTGATTTTTAAACGATTACGATGCGCATCGCCACCCAGTGCAATCACTGCGGCTTTATTGCCGTACCACGATCCGATCACAACACGACTGTCAAAGCCGCTCAGACTGATCGCACTATTCAACGCCTCAGGCACACCACTGACCTCATAAATCAAATCTGCACCTTTAGGCCCAGACAGCGATCGACGCACATCTGCCATACTTGTACGCGGATCAAAACTGGCGGTGGCACCCAATGTCAGAGACATTGCGCGACG
>DITX01000060.1:6583-8436 GCA_002422225.1 Gammaproteobacteria bacterium UBA6173 | reverse complement strand
TGCAAACAGTAACCGAAGTCAAAGAAACTTTTCAGGATTCTAAGGATACTGCTGTCGCTGCTGCCGCAGACGCCACTAATCAAGTGGTACTTGCTACCGAGCAGGCATCACTGGCTACAACCCAAGCCGGCAATTCCCTGTCCAGCGCCAACACAGGACTTGTCTACCGCAACGAAGCGCAAACCTTCAGAAACGAAGCAGCGGCAACGGTTGGCGAGCCACTAAACCCGCTGGTCGAACACATTAATCACACAGTTGATCTACTGTCCGTACTGCAAAAAGACGCGCTGACTATTCGCAACCAAGAGGCGATTGTGCATGTGCTGCAACAGATTAGTGATCTGGCCGGTGTTGCGGCGAAAATCCTCAGTGGATCCGGCGAATACAAAGCAAGCGCGGGCAGCGCCACCCGCTGCGCGATACAGCACGTTTCAACCCCCGGCACCGGCATATTTTTTCCCGCAGCAAACGAAATTGCTTTTGCGATAAATGGCACTGAGGTGCTGCGTATCGACTCTGGCGGCATCGTTCCATAAGTTTTAAGGAGAGCACGTAATGAGCAACTACAACGAACAGCCCGTGACAGGTGTTGAGTGGACGCGCTGCAAACGCATCGTGATCGACAACCCGTTGGCGGGGGCGCCTGCCATCCGATTTGATGAAGAAACCGCACTAACAACAACAGGCGGCGCCACGCTTAAAAACGCACTTGGGTATCTGATCATCGCGTTTGATCCGGCAGCAGTCATCGACATCTACAACCCGCTAACCGGCGAACCAACAGGCCAGACAGTGACTCAGGGCGATGTTTACGCGCTGGTCTACTCTGCCTACCTGACCGCCGCCAAAGCGCGCGATATCGCTAACATTCCGCCAGCCGACCCATTGCAAGGAGATGAATAATGCCCATAACCATTAATGTGCCAGACGCACTGCGCGCTCAGGTAGAAGCCGCAAGCGGCGGCAAAAACACGGTGCTGTACACCGCAGCCGGCCAGCCGTGTTTTATGGCCGTGATTCCCAAATTTACGGTGCAGTCCATCGACGCCAGCTTGGGTACCGGCACGCACCCGGCGTTCATCGTCAACGGCGTTGAAAAGAATAATTTGTTTATAGGCCAATATCTGGGCAGTAGTCGCAATAACGAGATGCTGTCCCGCCCTGGCGTTGATCCAATCAACAGCATCACGCATGACGCGGCTGTCACACTGGTGCGAAACAATGGCGCCGGCTGGCACCTGACATCAAATGCAGAATACGCGGCGCTGGCGCTCTGGTGCTGGAAAAACGGCGTCATGCCACGCGGCAATAATGATTTTGGGCGCGATCATGCCGCCACGCTTGAAGTTGGTGTGCGACAAGACGGCATTGCCCCTGGCACCGGATCGGGAACTGCCCGTACATTGACAGGATCAGGTCCCGCGTCATGGCGCCATGACAACACGCCCTTTGGGATTTCCGATCTGAACGGCAACACAAACGAATGGGCGCCAGGCTTGCGCGTCAACGCGGGCGAAATACAAGTAATCGAAAACAATAACGCGGCGCTGATTACAGCAAACTTTGCAGCTGGATCGGCTGAGTGGCGCGCTATCGACGGGGCGACGGGCGATCTTGTTAGCCCGGGTCACGCAAACTCTGTCAAATACGCGTCGGCTAACAGTGGCACGGCGGATTACACACTATACAGATTAACAGCGAACAGCTTTGAGGCGATGGCCAACAGCACTGGCGCAAATCCCGTTTCCGCAGCAGGACTGCAAAAGCTCAAGCAGCTAGGATGCTTCCCGATCGCAGGCTCTGGATTGGGTGGAGACGGCTTCTACCTGAGTACATCAGGGGAGCGCGTGGCG
>DITX01000060.1:0-6552 GCA_002422225.1 Gammaproteobacteria bacterium UBA6173 | reverse complement strand
TCGGCGCGCGCCCCGCTTTTGTAATCTGAAGCCTGAATCACTGTAATCTGACTGGCGCTTTAGCGCCACAACCAGCCCTGAAAGGAACTTATGAGTCGATCGATACAGCGTAAACCGGAAAGGACTACGGACCTTCTGATCAGAAACAAAGTGGAGGATATGATTGATTATGGTTATATCGCCCTTCGCCAGTTTCCAAAAGCTGAAAGACATGTGCTTTCAGCAGAGATCCGGCAGTGTCTATGGCTGATCCTTCGCTGCGTCGTAACGTGCAACTTGGCCCGAGACAAAAAGCCTGCATTGTTGCAGCTAGATGTTGAGCTCAATGTGCTACGCAGTTTCTTGCGCAGGGCTGCGCAGTATGAGTTTTTGCAATTTAAGAAGTACGAGCATTGGTCAAAGCTGAATGATGAGATCGGCCGCATGATAGGTGGTTGGATCAAGTCAGCCAGTCAGAGCAATAGGGGTGCGTGTTAATTACGTGGCGATCCGTGGCGGCAACTGGACGAATGGTTCGCTCGCTGGGGTGTTCATGCTCAATCTCAACAATGAGCGCTCGAATGTGAACACGAATATCGGCGCGCGCCCCGCTCTTGAGATGCGTCAGACGCTTAAAGCACACGCGGCTTTAAGTCAGCACCTCTCTCAAAAGGACGCGCACTCCTCGGCAAATGCCGAAAAACTAAACAGGCAGACCGTTCCAGTAAGCGACATGTTTCGCCCACAGTTCGGCTCTGCCGCCTTTAATGGTGGCCAATGAAAAGTTATGGCGGCATGTTTCCGGCCATTTATGATTTTGAAAATCTTTATCGGGCGCACTATAAAGCGAGACTTGGCAAACGCACCCGCCCATCGGTGATGTTGTTTGATAAGAATCTTGAAGCCAATTTGATCCAGCTGCAAAACGAGCTGATCTGGGACGAGTACAAAACAGGCCCGTACCACAGGTTTCATGTTTTGGAGCCAAAACGCAGGGAGATTGCCTCTTTGCCGTATCGGGACAGGGTGGTACAGCACAGCCTGATAGCGCAGCTGGAGCCGATCTGGGAGCCACTGTTTATTGATCACAGCTATGCGTGCAGAACCGGCAGGGGAATGCACAGGGGCGCCGATGTTGCCCAGCACATGCTTCGCTGTGTTAGTCGACAGTATGGCAAGCTGCATGTTCTAAAAGCGGATATTTCCAAATACTTTGCCAGCGTAAACCACGCGGTTTTAAAGGCGATTCTCAGGAAAAAGATACGCTGTGATCGAACCTATAATCTTTGCGCAGAGATCATCGATGCGGGCAAGCACCCAGAGGCGCTGACCCCGACTGGCATGCCTATCGGCAACCTGACCAGCCAGCTCTGGGCAAATATCTACCTGCATGAGCTGGACAAATACGTAAAGCACCAGGTCAAAGCGCAACACTACGTCAGGTACATGGATGATTTTGTGATTGCTCACCCTGACAAGGATTGGCTGCACGATGCCCGGAAAAAGATCGAAGCATACCTGATGGATGTTTTGCGATTAAAAACCAACAGCAAAACGCAGGTTTTCCCCGTGTCAAAAACGAACGGGCGTGGCTTGGACTTTCTAGGGTTTCACATATGGCCGACGCACAGGCGGCTGCGCAAGGACTCAATTAAGCGTATGCGCCGATCACTAAAAACATTACAGCGCCAGTATGCCCAGGGTGATATTAGCCTGGAGACGGTGCGACAGAGCGTGCAGAGCTGGGTGGCACATGCCAGTCATGCCGATACGTTGGGGCTGAGGGAAAGTGTATTGGCGGGCGTGTTTTTTAGCCGAGAAAATGAGGCGAAGCCATGAAAAGCAGAGTGATTAAATTGTTTGTGCTGATGTCTCAGTTGCTTAATGTGTTATTGCTCGATGGATCACCAGATGAGACCATTTCCGGCCGTTGTTATCGCCAAGGCGTGTTGCTCGGGGATCAGCGCTGGTACGAATGGCGTAACCGAATCAACCGGGTGTTCTTCTGGCAGCCCGATCATTGTCGTTCCAGCCATGGCCGTGATGTGGAGTTTGCGCGAATCATATTGGGGAATAAATGCCTTTAGCGATTGATGTGATCAGTTTTGTCGGCATGATCCCCGGCATTTCTGTGCGTAAAATCCCGAATGACGCAGCAGCAAAAGCGGTCAATGTGCGCATTCAAAGCGGCGATCTGGACGCCTGGTATGGCGCGGACACCGTTTCAGCGACTCTGGCAGGCGGTATTGTGCGGGCGATCTACCTGTATAACGGCGCTCACTGGTTCAGCAAGAATGTGCGATCGAGCTTTGTTGGCTCCCCCGTTGCTCAAGATCCCTATGACCGGGTTTATTACACCGAAGCTGGCAGCTACCCGAAGGTAACATCAAACCTCATTGCCACAGGCGGCAACCCGAAGCCAGTAGCATCGTATCGGCTCGGCGTTCCGGCCCCGGCGTCAGCAATAACTGCTGTCGTCAGTGTTGATTCTGGCGCAGATCCGGACAACTTTTCGGACGATGAAACCCGGTTTTATGTCATGACCTTTGTTACCGCGTATGGCGAAGAAGGCCCGCCCGGCCCGGTAAGCTCAGCGGTAGAGCTTGAATCACCATCAACAGAAACCGTCACGCTCACGCTGCCTGGACTTGCATCCAACCCCTACAACGTCGATCGAAAGCGCATTTACCGCACCGTCACAACGGGCGCAGGAACTGATTACTTTCTGGTGGGTGAAGTCACGCTGGCAACAACATCGTTCAGCGACACAATTGGCCCGGGCGATGGCGAAAGCGTGCCAGCCGGTATTGGCAAGCGACTGGATACCGTCAACTTTGATGCGCCTCCTGAGTCCATGCAAGGGCTGGTTATGGGCATCAATGGCATGGCTGCAGGTTTTACCGGTAACGAGCTCGCAGTCAGCGAGGCGTATCTGCCGCACGCCTGGCCTCAAGAGTACCGCCGGGCAACTGAGCATGACATTGTTGGCATAGTTGCAACATCCACCGGGTTCATCATCGGCACCAAAGGTTATCCCTATGTGCTGAGCGGCATAGCGCCCGACTCAATGACCAGCGACAAACTGGACAGCATGCAGGCGTGCGTTTCAGGCGCCTCGATGGTTGATATGGGCGAGTATGCGCTGTATGCCAGCCCGAACGGTTTGGTTGCAGCGGCGCCTGGGCGAGCAGAGCTGATCACGGATAAGATCATCAGCGCCCGAGAGTGGGCAACCTATAAGCCGGAGACGATTCACGCATACCGGTATCAGAACAAGTACGTCGCATTCTATGGCGACACCGCAGGCACCGGATCCGGTACTGGTGGATTTGTTTACGATCCGCGCACCAATACATTCTTTGAGCTCGATTTCTATGCGACCGCTGGATTTAATGACATCGAGGGCGACAAGCTCTATCTGGTTGTTGGGGGCGTCTTGAAGCAATGGGATGCCGACGGCGAGGCTGCAATTGCATACTCCTGGAAGTCGAAAGTATTCAAGGGTTACCCGATTGCACTTGCGGCGGCAAAGGTCTACACGGATTCACCTGAAGATTGCGGGTTTAAATTGTGGGCTGATGGCGTGCTGGTGCTGAATCTTGCCGAGCTCGCAACAGAAGCATTCAGGCTGCCAGCTGTGCGCGCTTCAGAATGGCAGTTTGAGGTATCAGGCACCGCGACCGTTCAGCGGGTATCGCTTGCCATGTCTATGAGTGATTTTGAATGAGCGCCAGCAAGAAGGCGTATTACCCTGCAATATCTCGCCAGAAAGATCCCGTAAAAGCCATTCCCGCAATTTCTGAAAGCATTGAGATTCTGACCGGCGCTCGCGGCAATGGGCTGGACAAAGCAGTGACCCGGCGCGAATTGCTGGCTTCAGGCGCGTTCAAATTCTCTCCGGGAGTCGGCGGCGGAAGTGCTGGCGGCGGTAATTTGATCCCGAATTTCCCGGATCTGAACGGCCCGGTTGAATACCCAACACAGCCAGAAAACGTGCAAGCAACAGGCGGATTCACGTTCATCATGGTTGAGTGGGACGCGCCGACCTTCCGAGGTTTTGCCTATGCTGAAGTGTGGCGATCCCCTGATGATGACTTTGGCACCGCTGTTAGAGTGGCAACAACTGAGGCAAGCATCTATATCGACCCGGTTGAGCTCGAGTCTGGTTATTACTACTGGGTGCGCTTTGCCAACATCAATGGCGCTGTCGGGCCGTTGCATGGCACTGCAGGCGTCTATGCCGAGACCGCGCGAGATATCGACAAGATCCGCGAAGTGCTGACCGGTGTGATTACATCCACCGAGCTTGCCAGCGCTCTGAAGACCCGGATTGATCTGGTTGATGCGGGCGCAGAGATAGCTGGTTCGGTTAATGCGAGAGTGACCGCCGAGGCTGCTGCCAGGGCTGGACAGGTATCAACACTGACGGCAGCAATAATTGCGGAACAAACTGCCAGGGGCGTGGATGTATCTGCTTTAAACGCTGCGATAATTGCAGAGGCGGCCGCCAGAGGCGTGGACGTATCCGGCTTAAATGCCGCGATTATTGCTGAGTCATCGGCTCGAATTAGCGAAGACGAATCGATTGTAGAGCAGATCGATTTAATTATTGCGACCACAGAGAGTAGCGCTGCTGCAATCCTGGCGGAGCAGACTGCCAGAGCCAGCGCGGACACCGCCTTGGCGTCGAGCATAACAACGCTAACGGCTTCTGTTGCCAGTAACACTTCAGCAATTACGACAGAGCAAACAGCAAGGGCGGACGGCGATAGTGCTTTGGCTGCCAGCATTACAGCGCTCGGCGTTACTGTAAGCGGGAATTCGGCCGCAATCACCGCAGAGCAGACCGCCAGAGCCAGCGCTGACACGGCAATTAGCACAAGCATAACAGCGCTGACAACGAGCGTGGCAGATAATGCGGCAGCTATTACAGCTGAGGCGACAGCAAGGTCTAGCGCAGATTCAGCCTTATCGAGCAGCCTAACAACACTGTCAGCATCGGTCAGCGGGAATGCCGCTGCAATCCTGTCAGAACAAACTGCCAGAGCTTCCGCCGACACAGCACTTAGCAACAGCATTACATTGATAGGCGCGGACGTAGACAGCAACGCTGCTGCAATCCTGGCGGAGCAGACTGCCAGAGCTTCGGCGGATTCCGCGCTCTCATCAAGCATCACCGCCCTGACAACTACCGTCAACGCAAACACGGCAGCGATTTCTACTGAGCAAACCACAAGATCTGATGCCGACAGCGCTCTTGCCAGCAGCATCAGCGCGCTGGCCTCCACAGTCAGCAGCAATAGCGCCGCGATCAGCAGCGAGTCAACAACAAGGGCTACAGCTGATTCTGCGCTGGCCTCGTCCATCAGCTCGTTGACTACAACTGTCAATGGCAACACATCAAGCATAAGCACCATCCAGACGACAACCAACGGGCTTGCCGCGAACTACATGGTTAAGCTGGATGTGAATGGCTATGTCAGCGGTTTTGGCCTGTGGAATTCCGGCCCTGGCTCAAGTGGCTTTTTGATTCATGCTGCCAACTTTGCTGTGGGCATCCCGGATATTGGTGGATCAGCGGTAATCAAGTACCCGTTTATGATTGGGGTGGTTGATGGCGTCACATCCATTGTGCTGAATGCAACGACATTCATTCCTGATGCGTCAATAACTGGAGGCAGGATTGCTGATGTCACGATTGAAAATTCAAAGATAGTTGATGCCACTATTGGCGGCTCTAAAATCGCCCTAAGCACAATCACTAATTCAAACATTGTTGACGGAACAATTACTGGGGCCAAGATAGCCGGCGGAACAATAACCGGCACTAACATTTTTGGCGGAACTATAAACGATACCCACATAGCCGGAGGGTCTATCAAGAATGCTCAGATTGATACTGGCGCCGTGGGATCTCTTAAAATTGCTGGAAATGCTGTAACGGTTCCCGCTGGCGCCTCCGTCACGTCAAACCAGCTTGTTACAACCAGCTTTGCCACGATTACCGATATCTACGGCGGCGGCACCGTGACTGTTGACTGGGGCACAACGGCGCCTCCTGAAATGGTGCAGGTAATCGTTTTTGCAAACTTCTCACCGCAAGCCACCGGATCAGATCAGCGATCCATTGCAATCAGAGTTAATGCAAGTGTGGGCGGATCTGGCGGCGATGTTGGTAAAACGACACTCAAAGGCTATTCGGATGTGCTGGCAACCGTTTGGGGGTACACAGGCCATAGCGGATCTGTGACCTATTCGCTGCAGGCCCGATGCGCAGAAAGCAGCACTGATTACAGAATTGCAGGCATGGGCATTCTAATTATCGGCGTAAGGAGATAACCCGTTGAGCGTCGTTACCGTTGTTTATTACGCGCCTGGCACCGGGCAGATCTCCAGCGTCATGACCGTGCAAGAGGAAATGATCGAGGCAAATTGCCCGGATGGGCTGTCATGGTTTATTCCGACCGGCTGGCCAAGGCCGGATGAGAATTACATCATTGTTGGCATTGATGGGCCGGAAGTGTTTACCCGTCCAGATATGCCCATTACCCATAGCGCACTGACCATGACAAC